>NZ_KI912148.1:1842199-2142199 GCF_000517105.1 Fischerella sp. PCC 9605
GAGAACCAGCTAGCTCCTGGTTCGATTGGCATTTCACCCCTAACCACAACTCATCCGCCGATTTTTCAACATCGGTCGGTGCGGACCTCCACTTGGTGTTACCCAAGCTTCATCCTGGTCATGGTTAGATCACCAGGGTTCGGGTCTATAAACACTGATTTGTGCCCTCTTCAGACTCGCTTTCGCTTTGGCTTCGGTTGTTCACCTTAACCTACCAGTGCTTATAACTCGCCGGCTCATTCTTCAACAGGCACGCGGTCAGACGAACTATCGTCCTTCCACTGCTTGTAGGCTTGTGGTTTCATGTTCTTTTTCACTCCCCTTGTCGGGGTTCTTTTCACCTTTCCCTCGCGGTACTGTTTCGCTATCGGTCACACAGGAGTATTTAGCCTTACCTCGTGGTCGAGGCTGATTCAGATGGGATTTCACGTGCCCCATCCTACTCGGGATTCAGCTACTATCCTTAGATTTTCGACTACAGGACTTTCACCTTCTCTGGTGCATCTTTTCAATGCTTCGTCTAATCCTTAGATTCGCGCTCTGCTGTCCCACTACCCCAAAGAGCATGCTCTTTGGTTTAGGCTCTTCCCCGTTCGCTCACCACTACTTGGGGAATCTCGTTTGATTTCTTTTCCTCCAGCTACTTAGATGTTTCAGTTCGCTGGGTTCGCTCATACCTATCTATATATTCAATAGGCTGTATTTAGGGTTGCCCTATTCGGATATCTCCGGCTCAATGCTTGCTTCCAACTCCCCGGAGCGTTTCGTCGGTCACCACGTCCTTCTTCGCCTCTGTGTGCCTAGGTATCCACCAACAAGCCCTTATTCGCTTGACCACTTTACTATTGGTGTCTGTTATTAGTTAGTCGTTAGTTGTTAGTCGTTAGTTGTTTTTCACAAAAAACTACTATCTACTACCTACTCTCTACTAACTACCTGCTACATTCGCTTTCACTATGCAGTTTTCAAGGTTCTGGCTGGTTCTTCACCCAGCAGTCTAAAGCTAAACAACTTTGCTGTTTGTTTCAGATGCTGGAATTTACCCAATCTCTTATCTTACCACACTTGGCTTCCCGCCACAATAGCTATTCTACCACTTTTCCTCACTCTGTGCGAGTCCAATGATAAACAGCTTTATTGTTTTTTGT
Organism: Fischerella sp. PCC 9605; assembly: GCF_000517105.1. GTDB lineage: Bacteria > Cyanobacteriota > Cyanobacteriia > Cyanobacteriales > Nostocaceae > PCC9605. The sequence goes on from NZ_KI912148.1 coordinate 1,843,348, forward strand.
GTGCAGGTGGAGGTTAGGAGACTCGAACTCCTGACATCCTGCTTGCAAAGCAGGCGCTCTACCAACTGAGCTAAACCCCCATCAACAAGGCAAAAGTTCTAAGTTCAAAGGCAAAAGAAACTATATTTTTCTTTTTACTTTTGACTTTGCTCTTTTTACTTGCTTCAGGTGGGCCATCCTGGACTCGAACCAGGGACCTCACCCTTATCAGGGGTGCGCTCTAACCACCTGAGCTAATAGCCCATATTCCGAACCCTTTATAGTTTGAAAGCCTCACTCTTGCCTGCGTCCGACCTGGGATGACCAATTCACTACCTCAATACCTTGACTCTCGGTCAGTGAATGGGTAGGTCTCCCTTAAAAGGAGGTGATCCAGCCACACCTTCCGGTACGGCTACCTTGTTACGACTTCACCCCAGTCACCAGTCCTACCTTCGGCGTCCCCCTCTCCGAAGAGTTAGGGTAACGACTTCGGGCGTGACCAGCTTCCATGGTGTGACGGGCGGTGTGTACAAGGCCCGGGAACGAATTCACTGCAGTATGCTGACCTGCAATTACTAGCGATTCCGCCTTCACGCAGGCGAGTTGCAGCCTGCGATCTGAACTGAGCCCGAGTTTGTGAGATTTGCTTGCCATCGCTGGCTCGCTGCCCTTTGTCTCGAGCATTGTAGTACGTGTGTAGCCCAGGACGTAAGGGGCATGCTGACTTGACGTCATCCCCGCCTTCCTCCGGTTTGTCACCGGCAGTCTTCCTAGAGTGCCCATCCCAAATGCTGGCAACTAAGAACGAGGGTTGCGCTCGTTGCGGGACTTAACCCAACATCTCACGACACGAGCTGACGACAGCCATGCACCACCTGTGTTCCGGCTCCCGAAGGCACCCTCACCTTTCGGCAAGGTTCCGGACATGTCAAGCCCTGGTAAGGTTCTTCGCGTTGCATCGAATTAAACCACATACTCCACCGCTTGTGCGGGCCCCCGTCAATTCCTTTGAGTTTCACACTTGCGTGCGTACTCCCCAGGCGGGATACTTAACGCGTTAGCTACGGCACTGCTTGGGTCGATACAAGCAACGCCTAGTATCCATCGTTTACAGCTAGGACTACTGGGGTATCTAATCCCATTCGCTCCCCTAGCTTTCGTCTCTCAGTGTCAGTTGCAGCCTAGCAGAGCGCTTTCGCCACCGGTGTTCTTCCTGATCTCTACGCATTTCACCGCTACACCAGGAATTCCCTCTGCCCCGAATGCACTCTAGCTGTGTAGTTTCTACCGCCCTTATCATGTTAAGCATGACGCTTTGACAATAGACTTACACAGCCACCTACGGACGCTTTACGCCCAATCATTCCGGATAACGCTTGCATCCTCCGTATTACCGCGGCTGCTGGCACGGAGTTAGCCGATGCTGATTCCTCAAGTACCGTCAAATTTCTTCCTTGAGAAAAGAGGTTTACAACCCAAGAGCCTTCCTCCCTCACGCGGTATTGCTCCGTCAGGCTTTCGCCCATTGCGGAAAATTCCCCACTGCTGCCTCCCGTAGGAGTCTGGACCGTGTCTCAGTTCCAGTGTGGCTGATCATCCTCTCAGACCAGCTACTGATCGTCGCCTAGGTGGGCTCTTACCCCACCTACTAGCTAATCAGACGCGAGCTCATCTTCAGGCAATTAATCTTTCACCCATAGGCACATCCGGTATTAGCATCGGTTTCCCAATGTTGTCCCGAACCTAGAGCCAGATTCTCACGCGTTACTCACCCGTCCGCCACTAACTTCCGAAGAAGTCCGTTCGACTTGCATGTGTTAAGCATACCGCCAGCGTTCATCCTGAGCCAGGATCAAACTCTCCGTTTTGATTTCCTGGTGTAGAGACGTGCCATGGCGCGTCTCTACATTGTTCATCCGGCTGTTTATTTTTTGACCTCAGCCTCGGTCTTTATTCTTTACTCCCGCAGGCAAGTGCTTTATAATGGCTTTCAAAACTATATTGTTTTCATGGTTCGGTTGCCGCCCGAGCGGTTTTCTTTCGTGCCCGCTCCGAAGGCACTTTCTTATAGTAGCTACTCCACACCCCTTTGTCAACTATTTGAGAAAAAATTTTTCAGATTTTTTCGAGCGGTTAAAAAACCTAAATAAATCAAGGGTTTTGGGCTAAATTTTTCCTGGAGTTAGAGAAGGAAGCAATCAAGTTGTGAGCAATGTAGGAATTTTGCCCCCCTGGTTGGTGTTAGACCCTCTGTTACGTGATTGGTTATTAGAGGATATTGGTAGGGGCGATCGCACAACTCAATCTCTTCTATCTCAAGATGCTATTGAAGGACAAGCGGAGTGGATCGCAAAAGCGCCTGGGGTAGTAGCTGGTTTACCAGTAGCAGCACGGGTATTTCAACTATTGAATGAAAAAGTTAGCTTTGAAGCGTTTGCAGTTGAGGGTGAATACTGTCAGCAGGGACAGGTGGTAGCACAGATGCATGGTTCCTTGGCTGCATTATTGATCGGGGAACGGGTAGCGCTGAACTTGGCGATGCGTTTAAGTGGAATTGCAACAGTAACTCGTCAGTATGTCGAAAAGATAGCCGATTTACCCACTCAGTTTGTGGATACGCGCAAAACTACACCAGGTTTAAGAATTTTAGAAAAATATGCAACTCAGACAGGAGGAGCGATAAATCATCGGATGGGACTAGATGATGCAGTGATGATCAAAGACAACCATATTGCAGCAGCAAAGGGAATTGGAGAAGCTATTTCCCGTATTCGTTTTCACATTCCTTATCCACTGACAATTGAAGTAGAGACGGAAACCTTAGAACAGGTGCAAGAAGCATTACGCCACAAAGCTGACATTATTATGCTGGACAATATGCCTCTTGATACGATGCGGGAGGCTGTACAGATGATTCGCCTAGAAAATAGTCACGTGAAAATCGAGGCTTCTGGCAATATTACCCTGGAAACTATTCGTGCTGTGGCACAGACAGGTGTGGACTATATTTCTAGCAGTGCACCGATTACGCAGTCGAAGTGGTTGGATTTGAGCATGAAGATTCAATAGGTTACTACCATATGGGTAATCACTTGCAGCGATCGCATTCGAGCATGTCACAGCCTAATAGCATTGGTAGTGTCTAGGGGTAGATTGTCCTCCCAGATTGCAGATATTGAAATCTACCCGAAGGTAATTTAGAGGCAACAGCGATCGCAAGTAAACTTTCAAAGCGATCTAATTTTTTATACTTGCTAATTTTTATGGTAGATATTTATATTCTTGACCTATTTATTATTGGTCTGCTGTTACTACTTGTAACTTTAGGCTCTGGTTGGATTTCGCGTTTACCTCTTTCTTTTGCTCTCATCTATCTAGTGGTTGGTGTTATCTTAGGCCCTTATGGCTTTGGACTGGTTCAATTGCGACGCGATGAAATATTTAATGCCGAAGTGCTAGAACGTCTCACGGAATTTGTAGTGATTATTTCTGTTTTTAGTTGCGGTTTAAAAATTGTTCGTCCTTTAGGCTGGCGGTCTTGGAACATCACAACGCGGCTGATTGCATTATTGATGCCAATTTCCATTTTTGGGATAGCTGCTGTAGGCAAACTATTTTTAAATATGAATTGGGGAGAGGCAATTTTATTAGGAGCAATTCTTGCACCCACAGACCCAGTATTAGCTTCAGAAGTTCAACTGACTGATACAGAAGATCAAGACGAATTGCGTTTTGGTTTAACTTCTGAAGGCGGATTAAATGATGCTTTAGCTTTTCCTTTTGTTTATTTCGGACTTTATGCGCTAAAAGATAACAACTGGGGCAATTGGTTTAAATCTTGGGTAGGTGTTGATTTAATTTGGGCTATTGCTGCTGGTATTGCTATGGGATTTGTTGTTGCCAAAGCAATAGTGTGGATTGATAAAAAAATCCAAAAACGCCGTCCTGCTGATGAATTAATGGAAGATTTTATTGCCATTAGCACAATTTTGCTAACTTACTCTTTGACAGAAATCGTGAATGGTTATGGATTTTTAGCAGTATTTGTAGCTGGACTAGTTGTCCAAAGGAGTTACAAAAATCAAGAAAAAACATTGGCACAATTAGAATTTATAGAACGAGTAGAAAAGCTATTAGAAATAGGGACAATTTTACTATTGGGAGCAATATTATTATGGAAACCAATGCTCAATTATGCTGTCCAATCTTTATTAGTAATAGTGTTTTTGTTTCTTATCATTCGACCTCTGGGAACTTGGCTAAGCACAATTGGTAAACGCTCGCCATCTTTGCGGCGTCGCTTTTTGCATCCAGGAACTCGGTGGTTATTTGGTTGGTTTGGCATTCGCGGCGTTGGCTCTTTATATTATCTTGGTTATGCTTTAGGTAAGGGTTTAGAAGGTGAAAGTGCTGAGCAAATTTCCTGGATTACCTACACTACTATTGTTGCTTCTGTGATTGTGCACGGAATTAGTGCAACTCCATTGATGAATTTGTATGAGCGCTATATTGCTGAACGTAGAGAATTTCATCCACCCGCGACAATTGATGAATTTGAGTGATTATCCATAATCAACAAAATACTCTATATCTTTTGCGACTGTGCAATTCAAAGTGATGACGCAACCAGCTGCATTCAAAGCTTATGTAGACCGACGACTACAGCGTTGTTTTAAGGGGATCGTTACTTATCGAGGTATTTTAGAACTGATTGAAAAATGGGTTTAAGTATAACGAACCTCAAATGTCAGAGGAGTTGCAAAAGGAGCAGGAGCGATCGCACAATTAACCTTAATTCAATAGAAACGAAAAAGCCTGCACAGGCAGGCTTTGTTTATGTAGCCTCAGACTTCCAGTCTGTAGGCGCATTATCCATTCGCTTACTTACTTATTAATTCCAAACACCGACCCAACTGTTGACTTAAGCGAACCCCAGCCATCCTTGACAGTTTGAGCAATAGGATGCTTAGTCTGCAAAAATACCCGCGCACAGTTGCGTCCTGGCATTCCGGAAATGGAACCACCTGGATGAGTCCCTGCACCAGTCAAGAATAAATTCTCAATAGGCGTTTTGTAGTTTGCCAATTCTGGCAAGGGACGGAAAAACACCATCTGATCCAGTGTCATATCAACGTGGTAGTAATTCCCTTTGTACGCACCTAATCTTTCACCCAATTCTGCCGGACTTTCGACGCGACGGGCAATAGTTGCGTTTTTCACATTCGGCGCGTAGGCTGCTAACTTTTCTATCACCCTGTCAGCAACTTTATTTTTCAGTTCATCCGTCCAACCAGTTCCATTCAAACCAGTGCCTTCTGCACCAGCAATTTGATAGGGGGCGAAAAATTCAATCCATACAGTATGTTTGCTTGGTGGTGCCATTGACGGATCTAACATTGTTGGCACTACCACATACATTGATGGGTCAGAGTCGGGAATCTCTCCCAAGGTACATTTACTATGGGCTTGTTCGACGTGAGCAACTGAATCTGCTATCAATACAGATCCAATTAGATATTCATCTTTATGTTCGTGGTGTTCAAAGCGCAATGGTTCGTTTAATGCCAAGTCTATCTTCAGAATGGTTTCGTTGTTGTTGACGATGCGGCGTTCTAATCTTTCCCACAAATCTGGATCGGCTGCATCCACATCGCTTTTGTCCATCAATTGCAAAAATAGACGCTTGGCATCAATGTTGGAAATTACCCCATGTTTAGCACGATATTCTCTACCATTTGCCGCTTGCACACCTACAGCACGACCATCATCTATCAAAATTTTCTGAACTTGCTGATCCGTCAGGATGACACCACCTTTACTTCTTACCAAGTTCACTAAAGCTTGCACCAAAGCACCCGTACCGCCACGAGGTCTTGCCATACCAGGGTTGTGGCGCATTGCCATCATAATGGCACCAATCGCAATGGTTTTCTGTGAAGGCGGTGCACCAAGTTCGGAAGCAAGTCTTGCCAAAGGTGCTTTCAGAAATTCCTCATCAAACCACTCATTGAGGAGATCCTCTGCGCTGGTCATCATATTACGAACAAAGTCCAGCGTCTTGTTAGGAGAACCAATTACCGAGAATAAATCCTTTATTTTGGTAATGTCATAATTACCCAAGATATCAAGAATTGACTTTGGGGGTGCGTTAAACATGGGAATCATTGCACCCAATGCCCGTTGCCAGTAATCTGTGAATTCTGCATATTTTTTGGCATCACGTTCGTTGTAACGGGCGATTTCTGCACAAGTCTTTTCTATTGACTTATGACCTAAAAAATATTTGCCATCAGGATGAGGACAAAATACGACTGGATCGCATTCTAAATATTCCAAGCCATATTTCTCTAGTTCTAATTCTTGAACTACTGGCCCAAGGTGAATAAATTCGTGGTCAATAGCACATAAATTAAATTTGAATCCTGGTGCTTCTTTTGGTAAACATTCTTCAGTCGTGGCAGCACCCCCAGGAACTGAACGCTTTTCCAATAGCAAAACGCTATACCCAGCTTTTAATAAATAGGCAGCACAAACTAATCCATTGTGTCCTGCACCAATAATTACAACGTCATACTCTTGCATAGTGAAAACTTTTGAAGGAAATAGGTGCCTTTCTAATGTTAGAAATACGTTACAAATAGTACATCATTCATCAGTTATATAAATTTACAATTTACTAAATATCTTTGGAAATAAGACTTTTGATGCTTGTTAAATAGTAACAATCAATATAAGCCAATAAAAAATTAAAATATGATTTTTACTTTTTCAAAAGTATCTTTTTCTTCTGTTTCCGCCAATGACTAAGCTGATGTGTATCTAAATAGCAGGTTTTTCGTTAAAACAGTTACTAGTTATTTTTACTTTTTCTTTGTTGAATACAAATGACTAATGACTAAGGACAAATATTTCAAATAAAACCCCACCTTTAAGGTGGGGAAAGTTTCAACTATGTGATGCCGAAAATTGCACGTTTATTACAGAGCGTTACCACGAGGCAGAACTTCCTCAGGGAATACAAATTTCTCGTGCGGTTGATCTTGAGGAGCCATCCAAGCCCGGATACCCTCGTTCAGCAAAATGTTTTTGGTATAGAAAGTTTCAAACTCTGGGTCTTCGGCTGCTCTTAATTCTTGAGAGACGAAGTCGTAAGCTCGCAGGTTGAGTGCTAAGCCGACAATGCCAATGGCACTCATCCACAAACCCGTCACTGGCACGAACAACATGAAGAAGTGCAGCCAGCGCTTGTTGGAGAAAGCAATACCGAAAATCTGTGACCAGAAACGGTTTGCTGTCACCATTGAGTAGGTTTCTTCGGCTTGAGTGGGGTTGAAGGCGCGGAAGGTGTTTGCCGCTTCGCCGTCTTCAAATAGGGTGTTTTCAACTGTGGCACCGTGAATCGCACACAACAGCGCTCCACCGAGTACACCCGCGACTCCCATCATGTGGAAGGGGTTGAGTGTCCAGTTGTGGAACCCTTGCAAGAACAGCAAGAAACGGAAGATTGCTGCGACGCCAAAGCTGGGTGCAAAGAACCAGCTTGACTGTCCCAACGGGTACATCAAGAATACACTCACGAACACCGCGATCGGCGCAGAAAAGGCGATGGCGTTGTAAGGACGAATTCCTACCAATCGCGCAATTTCAAATTGACGCAGCATGAAGCCAATTAAACCAAAGGCTCCGTGCAGTGCTACGAATGGCCACAATCCACCCAATTGACACCAACGGGTGAAGTCGCCTTGGGCTTCTGGTCCCCACAACAGCAACAATGAGTGTCCCATTGCGTCGGCGGGAGTTGATACGGCTACTGTCAAGAAGTTGCACCCTTCCAGGTAGGAGGAGGCTAAGCCGTGGGTGTACCAGCTGGTTACGAAGGTTGTCCCGGTTAGCCATCCGCCTAGTGCTAAAAATGCACAGGGGAATAGCAATAAACCAGACCAGCCTACGAATACGAAGCGATCGCGCTTCAACCAGTCGTCGAGAACGTCAAACCACCCTCTGCTACTGGGGGTGCGTCCTAGTGCGATCGTCATTAGAGCAAATCTCCAAATTTATAAGTACAGGTTTTTGCTTCTGCATATAGACTGCCAGTTTTTGGCTGTCTATACACATAATGTAAACCAGGTTGTCAATCTAGTTTACAATTTTTTACTCACTTTAATCATATTATGTGTTGTTCACTAATTTTTCCAGTATTTTTTTAACTGAACTTAATTTTTGGAAAAGAAAAATTTAAATTAAAAAGGTAATTTATTTTTAAAATTTGATTGTTTATTAAATGGTACAGATATTTATAAACTCTAAAAAGGAGTCGCCAATCCTCAACGAAATTTATCCCTTCTGCCCTCTGCTTCCTGTCTTCTGCCTTCTTCAAGCTAAAATGAGACCTAAAGTTAAATAAATTTGAAGTTAAATGTTCACAATCGATTTAACCGTAAGAAACACTCCCTTCCCGATATCGGTACAACGCAAGACTGCTGAGGATGCAGAAGCTGTTTATCAATTAGTGTTAGCAGCGATGACTTCTGGTAAGCCTGAGATTGTGGAACTCAAGTGCGAGGGCAAAACAGAGAAAAAAATCGCCGTACGTGCTAGTGAAATTTCCGGAGTGCAGGTAGTACAAAAAGATGGTGCAGCCACTGCTAGTGGCAGACCACCTGGTTTCTTCGCCCTCACCTCTGAATAAAGAGGTAGCGGTTTAGAAATGACGGAACTAGGCATCAAGGTAAAAGATCTAGACTTCAGCTGGCCTTCTGGAGAGAAAGTAATCAAATCTTGCTCTCTAGAAGTACCCAAAGGAGAATTCTGGATGCTGTTGGGTACAAATGGCAGTGGCAAATCAACATTACTGAGATTGCTGGCGGGATTATTAGCTCCCCAGTCCGGTGAGATTGGGATATTGCATCCGATTGGCTTTGTTTTCCAAAATCCCGATCATCAATTAGTGATGCCTACTGTTGGTGCGGATGTGGCTTTTGGACTGGTAGAAGAAAAACTGCCACTAGCTACTGTGAGAGCAAGGGTTGAGGAGGCATTAGCAGCGGTGAATTTGCTGGGACTGCAACGACGTCCTATCTATGCTTTGAGTGGAGGACAGAAACAGCGAGTAGCGATCGCCGGTGCTTTAGCTCGTCATTGTGCAGTCTTACTATTAGATGAACCCACTGCTTTACTCGATCCAGATAGCCAACTTGAATTGGTGGCTAGTGTCCGTAAATTAGTCAAAAGTCGAGGTATTACGGCCCTTTGGGTGACGCATCGCCTAGACGAATTAAATTACTGTGATGGCGCTTTTTTGTTAGAAAGAGGCTCTTTGGTAGATCAAGGAGAAGCTCACCGCCTCAAACAGCGTCTGATGCAGTTGCATGATGAAGCCTCGTAATTGTCATGAGTCATTGGTCATTGGTCATTAGTTGTTAGCCAAGGACAATAACTAATGACAAATGACCTTTTCAGGCAAGTTTTGTGAAGCTATTGATTTTTTTGGCTTTGTAACACAGTGTTACAAGGGATGGTTGAATTACTATAAAAGTTATGAATGAATTTTGTTAACTCTAGAAAATTGTGATTCAAAACCATGTCCCGTTCCTTAACCCAAGCCGTTCTGCTTGTGGACGGCTATAACATCATTGGCGCTTGGTCTTGCCTGAAAAAAACTCGCGCTCGCGCTGGGCTAGAGGCAGCACGCTGGGAATTGGTAGAAGCTATGACTAGTTATAGCGCATTTCAAGGATACGAGACACTTGTTGTTTTTGATGCCCAATATCAAAATACAAGTAGCAATAAAGAAGTCATTACAGAGCTTTTATCCGTTTATTATACTGATTTTGGTCAGACGGCAGACACCTATATAGAAAAAGCCTGTGCGTCTTTGCGTTCCTCTATAGCCCAATCTCTGATTTCTCGTGTGATTGTTGCCACATCAGATCGGGCACAGCAGCTAATGATCCAGGGGTATGGAGCTGAATGGCTATCGGCACAACAACTGTGTCAAGAAGTGCAAGCCACAGTTTGCCGGGTTCGGCAAAAGTATCAACCACGTAAAAAATCCAATAGTAGATTTTTAGCCAATTCCATTGATGCCAAGGCGCGGCAGCGTTTAGCTGAACTGCGAATGGAATTAAAGTAGGTATGTTATATAAACTTAGCCTCTACTAGCTGTGTGAGTTGAGAGCGACATAGTGGTGTGAAAATTATTAAAGTCAAACTGCTACTCAAAATTTTTTAGAAAAATTTTTCCAAAGGTACTTGCCATTTTCTATAGTTTGGTACTAATATTATTAATCGTGACGTTCCTCAGTAGCTCAGTGGTAGAGCGGTCGGCTGTTAACCGATTGGTCGCAGGTTCGAATCCTGCCTGGGGAGTTAAATTGTAGAGACGCGGTATGCCGCATCTCTACATTGTTTATTAGATGAATTCATGTTCAAGGATACCAAATCTCAGTATCACAAAGTTAAATGGGCTGATTTGTGGTCGCTTGATCCAGGAGTGACTTTTGTTAATCATGGTTCTTTTGGTGCCTGTCCGATTGCAGTGCTAGCTGTTCAGCAAAATTTGCGATCGCAACTCGAACAGGAACCACTACGATTTTTCACGAGGGAGTGGGAACCACTTTTGGATGAGGCTAAGAGCAAATTAGCGGCGTTTGTGGGTGTTGGTGCTGAGGATTTGGTATTTGTCCCGAATGCAACCACTGGTGTAAATTCGGTGTTGCGTTCCCTGATTTTTCATCCCGGAGACGAAATACTCACAACTAACCACGAATACAACGCTTGTCGTAATGCGCTTGATTTTATTGCCAGTCGTACAGGTGCGCGGGTGGTAGTAGTAAAGATTCCTTTTCCGCTCGATTCGCCTCAGCAAGTTGTAGAAGCAGTAATAGAGCAAGTTTCATCCAAAACAAGATTAGCACTGCTGGATCATATCACCAGTCAAACAGGGTTAATCTTTCCTCTACGGGAGTTGGTGCAAAAATTGCAAGCAATGGGTGTGGATACACTTGTAGATGGTGCTCACGCGCCAGGGATGATACCTCTAAACTTGCAAGAAATTGGTGCGACTTATTACACCGGAAATTGTCATAAATGGCTGTGTGCGCCCAAGGGAGCAGCATTTTTGTACGTACGACGAGATAAACAGCCAGAAATTCGTCCACTAACAATCAGCCACGGTGCTAACTCATCACGCACTGATAAAAGTCGCTTTCAATTGGAATTTGACTGGACGGGGACAGACGATCCCACAGCTTATATGTGCGTACCAGAAGCGATCGCCTTTATGGGTTCGCTGTTACCTGGTGGCTGGGATGAATTGAGACAGTGCAATCATCAACTTGTTTTGCAAGCAAGACAGCTACTTTGTGAAGCACTGCAAGTATTGCCACCATGTCTCGATGAGATGATCGGCTCAATGGCGGTTATACCTATGCCTGCTGCTTTGGAAAACCGCAGTTTTATGTCTATACGCGATGAGTTATTTGATCGGTTTGGTATTCAGGTACAGGTAGTTCCTTGGCATGAGACACCAAAATTACTGGTGAGAATTTCAGCGCAGATTTACAACACAATCGAGGAGTATGAATATTTAGGCAGAGCGTTGCTAGAGTTGTTGGCTGAGAATGGCAATTAATTATCTTACGATACCAAGTCACATAATTTATGTATCAGTTCGCAAAGGCATGATGTGGCTAATGCTATATTTCCGAGAATTATGGACAAGTTTGACATAAAGCGATCACAATTTCCTCCGCCGACTCATTCAAAAGCAAACTCCCACAGGAGAAGATCAAGGCGTTATCCGAAAACTGGTGCGAAAAGAAATCTTGACTCAACAAGGCAATGCTTTGCAACTGCCTTTAGTGCAAAAATTTATAGAACAGGTAGTAGAAGAACAATTGTATTGATTTAACCTGCGACTGATGAACTGCCTCGCTGACTCTGACTTATTTGATTGGTAGGAGTACAGAGTAATTTTGCAGGAGCAGAAGTAATGCAGATACAACTTAAGCCAATCAATCAGCAAGTTGTCGCGATAGTAGGGGCTTCTAGTGGTATTGGGCGAAATGCGGCTTTGCAGTTTGGCAGTCGAGGTGCAAAGGTAGTAGTTGCGGCTCGCAGCCAGCCTGGATTAGAGTCTTTAGTGGCAGAGATTCAGAAAATGGGTGGTGAAGCAACCGCCGTAGTCGCAGATGTAACGGTGTTCGAGCAAGTAAAGGCGATCGCAGATAAAGCGGTTGAGCAATACGGGCGTCTCGATACTTGGGTACATAATGCCGCTGTGGAACTATATGCTGCTTTTGAGGTGACAACACCAGAGGAATTTAAGCGCGTCATTGATGTCAACTTGATGGGACAAGTATATGGCGCGATGGCGGCGCTACCCCATCTCAAGCGCGAAGGACGTGGGGCATTAATTCATGTTACGTCGGTGGAGGCAAGGCGTAGTCTACCATTACAAAGTGCCTACGCTGCATCAAAACACGGGGTAGATGGCTTTTTGGAATCTCTGCGTGTTGAATTGATGCATGAAAAGCTACCTATTAGCGTTACGAATATCATGCCAGCTTCTATCAATACACCCTTGTTTAATAAGGCACGTACCAAATTGGGAGTAAAGCCTGTGGGAGTACCGCCGATTTACCAGCCTAGCTTGGTTGCTAAAGCTATTGTTGAATGTGCCGAACGTCCAAAACGCGATGTTGTTGTTGGTGATGCTGGCAAAATGATTCTTGCAGCTCAACGAATTTCGCCGAGTCTAGTGGATGCTTACATGGTGCGTAAAGCTTTTAGTGGGCAACGAACTAATGAGCCGAAGTCAGAAACTTCACCTGACAATCTTTACGAACCAATTCAAGGTTACGACACAATAGAGGGTGACTTTAGCGACAAAGCACGAACTTGGAGCTTTTAGATTACTTTTTTGTTGTATGAGTTTGAGTTTAAGCGATCGCGCATCAAGCTGTTGTGGTGAGATGCGCGTTTTTTTGGCAAGGGAGAGTTCCCAAATTCAAAAATTTGATAACTTTATATAATTTACTACTTTTGTAAGTAGTTATATCCTTCTTGCGGGTTTTGTGCTTACTACAACACCAGTATTAGCCTAAATGAGGATGGAGACATCAAGCTATATTTACATGAATGGAGTCTGTGGTTTGTTGGGAAATTCACAGCTTTGGTTTTTGATTTTATTGATCAAATAGAATCTCAAAAATAGGGGGGAAAAAAAGCGCTAATGGAAATATGGTTCCACATTAATTGGCAAGAAATGTTTATTCCTAGCATCTCCGTTGCTGAACTGATTATACGTGGCTCGTTGGTTTACTTAGCACTGTTTTCGGTTTTGCGCTTACTTCCAAGCCGACAGCTAGGAACGCTAGGAATAGCAGATTTACTTGTGGTTGTGCTGTTTGCAGAAGCAGCTCAAAACGCAATGGCAAGTAACTATACATCGATTACTGAAGGAGCCATTTTGGTTGGAACTGTAATTTTTTGGAGTTATTTCCTGAACTGGTTGGGGTATCAAGTTCCTGCGTTTCAACGCTTCCTTAACCCACCACCACTGCTACTGGTGAAAAATGGTCGCATCATAGATCGTCACATGAAACGAGAACTGATTACCGAACAAGAATTGATGAGCCAGTTACGCCAGCAGGGTGTGGAATCTCTCAAAGATGTAAAAAGAGCATTTATGGAAGCAGATGGTAGTATTAGTATCATCCGCTATGAGTCAAAAATTAATTCTGCGCCTCAGCAAAATGAGCAAGAAGTTAAGAGTTAGAAGTCCCAACCCTACGCATCACGAGTGAAATATCACTGTTAGCAACGGCAGTAATGCCAAGAGAAACCTATTCCAAAATTGCGTGTTAAACTCTGAGATTGGTTCTGGTTGCCCTAACAGAGCTTCTATCCTTTGCTCTAAACGTTCTGCGCTATTAGACGCCAAGGCTGCACAGCAGATTTCTGGGCTCACAGGTGGAGTACTTACTACTAACACTAATGATTCTGCTAGTAGTAAAGGATCTACTTGCAGTGCAGCGTGAGCGTCAGCACGTAGTTCACGCAAGACCAAAAGTTCTTGCCACAATGCTTCTGTATTAGGCAACCAAACCGTACAGGAACGCACCCAACCCAACCAGAAAAACCAGAATGTATCTCTGTAATAGTAGTGCCCCTGTTCATGAGCCAAGACTGTCTCTAAATGGGCAGGAGAGAGAATTTGTAGTAATCCTTGGCTAAGGACAAGTTCGGGTTGCCAAAAACCAATTTGACCTGCAAACAATGCTCCTGTGTTCAGCAGCCGCACTTGTTTGCTTGCGATATTGACCAGAGGACAGCTACGGGTAGATTTTACTGATCGCCATCCTTGCCATGCCCGTTTTAAGCATAAAATGGCAAAAAATCCCAGACAGCTTAATGCCACTACATAGCCAAAGCAGCCTGTCTGCAAACCCCCCATTTTCCCCTGAGGGCCCATGCACAGTAAAGCGATCGCTGTCATGAAAAGTAGCAAGGGGGGGAAGAGAAAGAAAAATAGCGCTCGTCGCCATCTTTCAGCCCAAGAACCTTGAAAATCCGTCCAAGAGCATCTGAACCAGCAAGCAAGTGTCAAAGCAGCGAAAATCATCAACAGATGCATTACTTTTCCTCCCTTGCTTGCCGTGCGGCTTGAATGCGTTTGGCGATCGCTTGGATTTTCTCATTTGCCACTTCATCTAAACTATCTGCAAAAGCGGCGACAACATCAGGATTTCCTACTGCTAGAAATCGGTGTAATTGTTCGTGCGCTTTAATCATTTCGGCTTGCTGCTTGGTCAGCAACGGTCGCCAATAAAATGCTCGTCCTTTTTTGTCACAAGCCAACCAGCCTTTTTCGGTGAGACGACGCAGCACCGTAGTCACAGAAGTATATGCCAGTTCTCGGTTGGGGTCAGCCAAGATGCGATCGTGTACATCTTTGACTGTAACTGAACCAAGTTCCCAGATGATATGCAATATTTCTGCTTCTAACGGGCCTAGAGACAATTGTTTGGGGCGGTAGTCAGGTAATGGTGCCATATGGATTGTTGGTAGTTGGTAGTTGGTTGATGGTTGGTAGTTGCTAGTTGGTTTGAACAAACAACAAACAACAAACAACAAACAACAACTAAACTAAATTTCTTATCGGTTCGATAAGTTTATTAAATTAAAAGAGCAAAAACAGGTTTTTACGTCTGTTCTTTTTTGAGATTAACGTTGATTTTCTCACTTGTCGGCTGCTATGTTAACAGCAGCATTATTCTTATCATTCTATTTTTCAATACACTTTGGGATGAACTGTCACTATGGTTGGTGACATGCAACTGGTTAGAATGTGATCTCGGCAGTATCAAATGCAGGTGTATCCAGCACGTGAAGCTATTCATATACCATACTCCGGAATTAACTCCAGTAGATAAAGTGCCAGAATGCGCGATCGCAGTCGATGTGCTGCGAGCGACTACTACAATGGCAACAGTTTTAGCAGCTGGAGGCGAAGCAGTTCAAGTTTTCAGTAATTTAGATCAACTTATGCAAGTCAGTGAATCTTGGCCTGCTGAAAAACGGCTACGAGCTGGGGAACGCGGCGGTGCCAAAGTTCCTGGCTTCGATATGGGTAACTCTCCTCTAGAATGTACCCCAGACCTGGTAAAAGGACGACGCTTGTTTATCAGTACTACCAATGGCACTCGGACTTTACAACGAGTACAAGATGCAAAAGCTGTGCTTGCAGCGGCATTTATCAACCGAGGTGCAGCGGTCAAATATCTTCTTTCACTGCAACCAGAGACAGTGTGGATCGTTGGTTCTGGCTGGGAAGGAAGTTTCTCTCTAGAAGATACTGCCTGTGCTGGTGCGATCGCTCACAGTCTTTTGCAACTAGCTGACTTATCAGCCGACGAAGTCGCTGGTAATGATGAAGTAATCAACGCGATCGCCCTTTATTCTCAGTGGCAAGACAACTTATTGGGACTTTTCCACAATGCTAGTCATGGAAAACGCCTGTTAGGTCTGGAATGCCATGAAGACTTAAAATATTGTTCCCAAACCGATACTTTAGACGTCTTGCCCATGCAGCAAGAACCAGGCGTTTTAAAAAGGTACTATTAATAAATTACAATGCAAATGCAAAATAAGTAAGTAGCCAGACAATTTTGTTTTATTGTTTTGTTTGCCCCTTTCCAGACTTTTGTCTAGAAAGGGGTAAATTTCATCTTAGTCCAAGATCAGAAAACACTTAGCTAAGTAGCCATCATGAATTGGGTACACTACAGATTGTTTTCCTTTTACCTTCTTCCTTTAGTTACGATTTAGGCTTGAGCAAGGGGTACAAACCAACAGCAAGACTGATGCATCCAATTAAGATCCACCATTGGTCATTTTGCTCAACTTGCAAAAATGACTCTTCGCGGTTTTTCACAAAATTGCTGATACGAGATGCGATCTCCTGCTGCTGAGTTTCATCACTATAACTTGTGAACGAAGCAAAAGGAACTTCACCAGTACTAGTATTGATTACAACTTTAGAAGAGTCACTGTTCTTAGGCCCGTAAAATCTCGCTCCCAGTAATTTATTTACTGGCATTTCTCTTTCCTCAGACCATAAAAAACCTGAACGTGCTAATTTACAAGAACCTTGTCCTGGTTCAGTTCGGTTACAAGTGAAGGTATTTGCTTGTGCAAATGAAATCAGAAAAATTCCAAATAGAATGAAGCCGAGTCTCAATTTGACCTCCTAAGTGCAAGTAAGTGAGTGATAACCACAGTCAAGGAACACCAGGGAATACTGTAGCTTACCGTTGGCAAGCTTAAATTTAATACCAAAATTTTGGAGAAAATTTGCGATTTTTCCCCCAAACAAAGATTCCTCGGTGAAAAATATCCACCGATAATAGTTCTGATGAGATAGCTTATAAAATGTATTTTAAATGTGTAAATACTTTGTTGTCAGCCCGGAATTATACTGTTTTTCTATTGTTATAAAAGTGATTGCTTAGAAACTCAAACAAGAAGTTTCCATCTTCTATCAATTATTCCCGATTCCAGGCTTCTACGATTAATACTTACTTTTTGTCAAGCTACTTAGTATATTTCGTATCTTTTATAGAATTTTGTATCAGCTTATTAATTATTATTTATGACTTCTTGACTAACCATCGCTAAACCTGCTAAATAGGCAGTCGTCCAAGCACTTTGGAAATTAAAGCCACCAGTTATACCATCTATATCCATAATCTCTCCTGCAAAGTATAAACCTGGCACTAACTTACTTTCCATACTCTTAAAGTTGATTTCTTTAAGATTTACACCACCACAAGTGACAAATTCTTCTTTAAATACTCCTTTGCCGTTAATAAAGTAATTTCCTTGAGTAAGTTCTTGTACTAACTTATTTAGGGATTTGTTAGATAATTCTGCCCAGCGGTTGTCAGAAGAAATACCTGCACGGTCAACAATGTGTTGCCAGAGTCGGTGAGGTAAGTTAACACCAGAATGAGATGCGATCAGACGTTTTGGCGAATCAATCTTGACTGCCAATAATTGCTGCCGCACTTCTTCTTGTTTAAAGTGGCATAACCAATTAATGAGTAAACTGGCTTGATAATTGCTTGAGTGCAGCACTCTTGCACCCCAAGCAGAAAGTTTCAGCACAGCCGGGCCACTTAAACCCCAATGAGTAATTAGTAATGGGCCAGTTTGTTCTAGTTGGGAGTGTCCGGGCACAATTAAGCGCAACTTGACAGAATTGACGCTAACACCAGCTAACTTCCTCAGTTTTTCATCGCGAATGTTGAAGGTAAATAGAGAGGGGACTGGTTGTTCGATTGTATGTCCTAACTGTTTGGCTATCTTGTAGCCTACAGGATTGCTACCCGTAGCTAGCAAAAGGCGATCGCACAACAATTTCTCTCCCGACTTGAGTATCATCTCGAAGGGAGGGAGTGGGGCAGTGGGGCAGTGGAGGAGTTCTGGAGTGGGGGAGTGGGAGAGAAAAGAATTCTTCTTTCCCACTCTCTCCCTCTCTCCCACTCTTGTTGTTACCGCCGCCACTACCACCGCCCCTGTACGCAGTTCTACCCCAGCGGCTTTGGCTGTATTCATCAGACAGTTGACGATCGTTTCTGAATTATCTGTGGTGGGAAAGATTCTGCCATCAGCTTCGGTTTTCAAGTGTACGCCGTAGCTAGCAAACCAGGCAATTGTATCCTTGGGCTGAAAGCGAGTAAAAGCACCAAGTAGGGCTTTTGCGCCTCTGGGATAATTTTTGATCAATTCTTTGGGATCGAAGCAAGCATGAGTGACGTTACAGCGTCCACCACCAGAAATACGAACTTTAGCCAGTGGTTGATGGCTGGCTTCGAGTAAAATCACGTGGGCATAAGGATTAGCTTTCGCAGCTGCGATCGCGCCAAAAAAACCAGCTGCGCCACCACCCACGACTACTATCTGCAATGGTTTTGTCATTGGTCATTAGTCATTGGTTATTAGTCATTGGTCATTGGTCATGAGTTATTCTCCCCATCTCCCCCACTCTCCCTCTCCACTTATTCTTCCTCTGGCTCAAAATCTTCTTTTTCGGCCCCACATACAGGACATACCCAATCTTCTGGAAGATCTTCAAAAGCTGTTCCCGGTTCGATTCCGCCATCTGGATCGCCTACTTCTGGGTCATACGTATAACCGCAGACACTGCATATATACTTTTCCATTTTTCCTCTAATAAATAATAAATTGTCTGCCTTGCCTACATATTACTTTGCTTCTTGACAAAATGTTACTTCTACTACTTCACGCTTGCAGTTTCTGTGCAATCACAAGATTAGACAATCAATGTTTTAGGCAACGCAAACGTTTTAAAATTTACATTATCTCATATTAACTAAGTAATTTACGAATGGTAATTTTTGAAAAAATGTGGTTTGGTTTGACTCTTTTTAATAGCTTTTCTAGTTTTGCTCAAAAGTTACGCAAATATACCATGTGTTATACCATGTGTTTAATTTTATTCTAAGTATTTAAGAGAGAGAAGAGTACACAACCGTGACCGAAAGGCCAAAGTTTCCTAATTTCATTCGTGAATTGAGAAAAGGGCTAGGACTCTCGCAAGAGCAACTAGCTCGCCAATTGGGCGTTTCATTCCAGACGGTCAATCGCTGGGAGAATGGTCGGGCTAGCCCCTCACAGATGGGAATAAAGTTGATTGAGCAGTTCCTGGTGGAAATGGCGGTTGGGGGTCAAGACTTATGGGAGCAGTATTTTTCAGAGCAACACCCAAATAGATGAGAGTGTGAGGAAGAGTGATGCCAGCAAATGAGCGAGAAAAAATACGCCACCTGTTAGTTCTCCAAGATATGCAAGGACAACGAACTATCCCCCTAAAAGAGACAACTTATTCCTTGGGACGAGATTCTAGGAACGCGATCGTCCTCCGTTCGCGGTCTGTTTCGAGACAACACGCAATTTTATTACGGGTAACTCTTCCAGAGACTGACCAGTATGGCTTTCGGATTATTGATGGTAGCTTTAAGGGAAAAAAAAGTACAAACGGATTATTTGTTAATGGCATGAAATGCTTCTCTCACGATCTCAAGCATGGAGATGTGATCGAGTTTGGCAACAATCAAGTTAAGGCTAAATACTATGCTATCTCCAACATTTCAGAACAGGCGTTTTCTGAATCTTTTGCAGCTGAAGATTTATCGGGCTTTTTGTCAGAGCAAGCTCATCCCGTCAATCCCTTTGAAACATTAGCTGTCCCCACTGATAGTTTTGAAGGAGCTGGTGAAGTAGCCCTGGCTCGCTTGGCTTCTTTCCCTGAACTAATTCCCAATCCCATTATCGAGATGGATTTAGAGGGAACGGTGACTTATCTTAATCCGGCTGCGGCTCTCAAATTTCCCAATCTCAGAAATGCTGGTACACAACACCCCATTTTGGCAGGACTGGCTACTGCTGTTCAAAGTGGCCAGGGGAATTCTTTTGTGCGGGAAGTGCAAGTTGGTGAAGACGTTTTTGAACAATCTATTCACTATCTACCCGAAAGCGATTTAATCAGGACTTTTGTTGTCAGGGATATTACCGTTCAAAAGCAAGCAGAAGCTGAACTACGCCAGCGCGATCGCTTACTACAAGCAGTAGCAGAAGCTACTAATTGTTTGCTTGCAGAAATGAACTACGAAACAGCCATTGATAAAGCCTTAGCGGTACTGGGCGAAGCAGCCCAAGCAGATCGCGTTTATATGTTTGAGAACCATCCCCACCCAGCCACAGGAGAAATGGCAATGACCTTGCGCTTTGAGTGGGCGAGTGCCTCCGTAGAGCCTTCTCAGTGCAACTGGCAGAATCAGCCTTATCAAGTTACTGGATTCAGCCACTGGTACACTGCTCTTTCCGCAGGACAGTCCATTCACAGATTAACAAGAGAATTAAGTGCTACTGAACAAGAACTCCTCGCCCGAGAAAGTATTCAATCCCTGCTGTTGGTGCCAATGCGGCTGGACGATAAGTTCTGGGGTTGCCTTGGCTTAGCAGACTGTTGTAGGGAGCGTCATTGGTCGAAGCACGAAGAATCTACACTTTTAACGATGGCTGCTAGTATCAGTGGTGCTCGACAACGGCAACAGGTAGAGGAAATGATTCGCTACCAAGCACTCCACGATCTGCTGACTGGATTACCCAATCGCTTACTATTTAACGAACAACTTACCAGAGCTTTGCCCAATGCTACTCGGATGAAGGAAAGTTTAGCTGTGATGTTTCTGGACTTGGATCGGTTCAAAACCATTAATGATACTCTGGGGCATACGCTTGGCGATCATCTGTTACAGAGTGTTGCCCAAAGACTGCGGGATTCACTGAGAGCCGGGGATACTGTTGCTCGTTGGGGAGGTGATGAATTTACTATCTTGCTACCCCGAATAAATTATGTTGAAGAAGTAGCTCAAGTAGCTAGAAGAATCCTGCAAGCATTAGAAACAGCTTTTCATATCGAAGGACACGAACTTTATGTGAGTGCCAGCCTTGGCATTGCTTTATTCGACGAGCATAGTCCTGATACTGAAACTCTGATCCAGCACGCAGATGCAGCTCTGTATCATGCTAAAGACGAGGGCAGGAATAACTACCAGTTCTACACTACTTCTATAAGTTCCAAGACTCCTGAGATACTAACTTTAGAGAAAAGCTTGCGTCATGCTTTAGAACGAGAAGAGTTTGTGGTCTATTATCAGCCTCGGGTGAGCATAGCAACAGGAAAAATAACTGGTTTGGAAGCATTGCTGCGTTGGGAACATCCAGAAATGGGACTGGTAGCTCCTAATATCTTCATTCCTCTGGCTGAGGAAAGCGGACTAATTGTCCCGATTGGAGAATGGGTTTTGCGAACGGCTTGCAGGCAAAATAAAATTTGGCAGGACGAAGGAATGCCTCTCGTAACTATAGCGGTTAATCTTTCTCTCAAGCAGTTCCGCCAACCGCAACTAGTGGAGACTGTGGCTAAAATTTTAGAAGAAACGGGGCTAGAACCGCGCTTTCTAGAACTGGAAATAACAGAATCCACTGCGATTGAGGATCTAGACTTTACTAGAACTGTACTGCAAGATTTGGAAAATATGGGCGTTCACCTCTCTATTGATGATTTTGGCACAGGTCATTCTTCTCTTTCACGCCTACAGTTATTGCCACTCCACAATTTGAAGATTGATCGGTCTTTTATCCGTGACTTGACGACGGACGTAAAGGTAGCTCATATTGTCAAGGCAATAGTTACTTTGGGGCGAAGTCTGGGATTGAGGCTCACCGCTGAAGGAGTAGAGAAAGAAGAGGAACTAGAGTTCTTGAAGTCTATTAATTGTGAGGATGTACAGGGTTTTCTGTTCTACCGCCCGCTTTCTGCCCAAAAAGCAACAGAAATCCTTGAGGAACAGGGAGAAAGTCTTTAGTGCAATACTGTTATTAACATCATATAAACAATCCACTACATAATTTCGTAGATAAAGAATTAGGAATTGGTTTTGCAATGTTGCCAAAGCTATGATGATAATGATTATCATCATAGCTCAAATAACATGCTCTCCACTCCACCATCCTTACCTACTAAAACTGACCTAGCAATTATTGGTGCAGGCCCTCATGCCTTGACATTGGTAACTCACCTGCTGCAAAAACGGCAAAATATGCGGGGTAAAATTGTGGTATTTGACAAGGGTGACAGGTGGATGAGTCAATGGCAGCACCAATTTGCTGCTTTAGAAATTCCCCATTTGCGTTCTCCTGCTGTCCATCATCCCGATCCCAATCCTTTTGCATTACGGAAATTCGCTGAATCTCGCAAGAGTGAATTATTTCCCCCCTATGATTTGCCAGGAACTCATTTATTTGAGGATTTTTGTGAGGATGTAATTCGCCGCTTTTCGTTACAGCAGCAAGTGATTCCCCTTGCTGTGACACGTATTGAACCCTTACCATCACCGATCCGTCCGCGCTTACGCCTGTGGTTGCATTCGGGACAATCGATAATTGCGCGGCGGGTAGTACTGGCAACAGGTAGCAGTAAACTACAACTACCCGACTGGGTAATTCAGATAAAGTCAGGTTATCCTCAAGATAGGCTTTGTCACTCGCAGACAGTAGATTTACGGCAATTGCGCTTAATGGGTGAAAGAGTATTAATTGTGGGTGGTGGGTTAACGAGTGGACATTTGGCAGTGGGTACTATTTCTCGTGGTGCAAAAGTCCACCTGATGATACGGCGACAGCTACAAGAAAAATTATTTGACGCTGAACCCGGTTGGTTAGGGCCAAAGTATTTGAAGGGATTTTTTGCAGAACAAGATTATCAAAAGCGCTTTGATATGCTTGTGGAAGCACGTAACGGCGGTTCCATGACACCAGCAATGGGAATGCAACTGCGGCGAGAAGTGCGTAATGGTAATCTCAAAATTGATGAAAACTGTCAAGTTTTGAAAGCTGAGTGGTTGGGTAAGAAATGGCAAGTGAGATGTAGTGATGGTAGTCAGCATGAGTATAGTCGGATTTGGCTTTCCACTGGCACTAAATTTGATGCTACATCAGAGGTGTTATTACAAGAAGTTTTAGAAGCTTATCCAATCAAAATAGTTAATGGTCTGCCAGTTTTGGATGAATATTTGCGCGTTCCAGGTTGTGAATTATTCCTGATGGGTGGGTTAGCAGCTTTACAAGTAGGGCCAACGGCGCGGAATTTATCAGGGGCGAGAATGGCCAGTGAGAAGATTGCAAGAGCAATTGTGAAGCCGAGTATCGCGTTTTCACACCAGAGAAGTGCTTGAATTATCGGCTTAATAACGATTATCTAAAATCCAAAATGGTATAAATAGCGATCGCATTTGAAAAAAGCCAAAAAAATTAGGGGTGAGTATTACCCACCCCATAACACTAAAAGTTTACCGCAGACTTGCGAGTGATACATCTAACCACCCGCCAAAGTTCTGTTTTTGTGTGTTAGAAGGATTAACTACAGGTTGCACCCGATACTTGCTTGCTGGTGAAGAAGTCAGAGTTACAGGATAGATACGGAGTTCATCATAGTGGAAAACCGCAACCTCGATAGTATCCTTTGGTTTGTAGTCTTTGAGGCGATCGCTTAATTGATTCGCCGTTACCTTGATACCATCAATTGCCAGCAACTCATCACCAGGATCGATGCCGGCGAATTGTGCAGGAGAACCCGCCTCGACAAACTTAACGATCTCTCGTCCATTTTCACTACTTACCCTCACACCTAGGTAAGCACCTGGTTCTGTCTCTGCCACCAATTGCAAGCCAAAAGGTTCAAGATACTGATTAAAAGGTAATTCTTCAGTACCATCTATGTATCGTGCAAAGAAATCAGATAAATCGATTCCCGCCACAGACTCTATGACCTCTTGCAATTGTTGTGCAGTATAGCCAATTTCGTCTTTACCAAATTTTTGCCACAATTTGAGCATGACATCATCAAGCGATCGCTTGTTGTGATGACGAGAACGAATCAGTAAATCTAGCAATAACGATACCATTTCCCCTTTCAAATAATAAGAAATTTGGGAATTGCCGCTATTAGCATCCGGACGGTAAAGTTTTATCCAAGCATCAAAACTGGATTCTGAAAGAGGTTGCACCTTACGACCTGGTGTAGTTAAAAACCTAGTAATTTCTTTACCCCAATTATTCAAGAATGAATTTACATCGTAAATGCCTGCCCGTAAAGGAATGAGTATGTCGTAGTAACTTGTTGTCCCCTCACAAAACCATAGACAGGAAGTATAGTTTTCTTTGTCATAATCAAAAACTTCCAGTTCCTTGGGGCGAATGCGCTTGACATTCCACAAGTGGAAAAACTCGTGGGCTACTAATTGCATAAAGCGATCGTACTTATCGCGATCGCGAAATCCAAAACGCTGATAAATCAACGAGCAACTGTTTTTATGCTCTAAGCCGCCATAAGCTTGGGCAAATAAATGCACCAGAAACACATATCTTTCATAAGGCAAACCGCCAAATATCTTTGCTTCTGCCTCAATAATTTTTTTGATATCAGCAATCATCTCCCGCGCTTTGAAATTGCCACGTCCCCAGATAGCCAATTCATGGGGTTTTCCCAATACCTCAAAGTGATATGGCTGGTGACGACCAATCTCAAACGGACTGTCTACAAGGGTGTCAAAATCGCAGGCACAGAAAGTATTGATTTTTCCAGGAACAGCTGGTAGCGCTGTGGTTATCTGCCATTGTGGGTATGGTGGCACAATGGTAACGCAAATTGGTTGCCGATCAAATCCAGGTAGCCTCAAAAACAGTGCTGCACCGTTAAAATACCCATGCGTCGCATCTAAGTGATTTGTCCGCACGGTGAGTTCATTGGCAAAAATACGGTAACTTACAGTGACTTCTGAAACACCACCCGTCTCTACCTGCCAGTGATTTTTACTGATTTTACGCCATTTTAAAGGTATATTATTGGCAAAAGCAGCAAAATCCTGTAGATGCTTGGCGTATTCCCGCACCATGTATGAACCAGGAGTCCAAACTGGTAATTTTAAATCGAGAATTGAAAACGGATAGCCCACTAGGTGTAAAGTTACCTCAAATAGGTGGGTTTCTGGTTGGGGCATCGCCACCTGGTAATTAATTGTCGGTAATTTTTTCTGAAGGCGGGTATCAGTACGAGGTGCTATTGCTTCATTCATCTGTACTTAAAAGTAAACATTCCGGAGTTATGAGTTAAAAGATTAATTTAACTCATAACTCCTCACTCATAACTCTTGTACGGGTAAACAACTGAAAAGACCCTAAAGTATTAAACTTTGCCAGCCAAATTCATCAATTGTCGAAAGTTAACGAGATAAAGTACCTGATTGACTGTATCAATTTTAATCCAACCTTTTTCATCCAACTTTTCGATGATTTTGGTGGTTTCTTCAACACCAATTTCTGTCACATCTGCCAAATCTTTGAAGGGAATGTTAAACATTTCTCTTCCCTGTTGTGTTTCCTGACCGTAGCTTTCACCCAAACTGACAAGCGTGTGGGCAAGTTTAACCGCCGGAGGTGAAGAGCGCATTTGCAAGCGTACGTTCACATGTCGCAGTCGCCGTACCATTAGTTGCAACATCCGGTGATGTAACTGCGGGTCTTTAAACAGTATATGGATAAATCTTTCTCTAGAGATGCTCAGTAATTTTACAGGTGAAAGAGCAATCACATCAGTTGAACGGGGAGATTCATCCAAAATTGCCATTTCTCCAAAAAAATCACCCCGACCCAAAATTGCCAAGGCAACAGAATCTTCGCCTACAGTGCGCCGGACTTTTACCCAACCAGAAACTACGAAGTAAACCGCATTACCCCAGGCATCTTCCATTAAAACAGCTCGCCCAGCTGGGTATTCGTGTTCAACAGCAACAGAGAGTAGCCACTCCAAAGTTTGTGGATTGGCTGTACTCATCAAGGGGAAAAGTTCACTAAAAACCTCTGTATGCATGAAATTTTTACTAAGGGATGATTAGGAAATAGCAATAATTGTTGGTTAGTATAAGATGTATAAATGTAATAGTACTTAAGTAGTAGTTATATAAATTACATAATTTTAACTGCACCTATTAGGCTTCTAAGTCTAGAGTTTTATTACAACATAAAAATGGCTGCATCGAAATCAGCGGTTTTACCGAAAAGGGAAAAAGGGGCACTGCTGACAAATAAAGGCGATCTCAAAGAGCGATCGCTTGCCACTTGATGAAATTCTGTACTTAAGCGTGAGGTAAATTTTCCTGATGAAACAGGGAAAACTATGATTACCCCTTCCATTGGGGAGAATTATAACCTCAGTCTTGAAGAAAAAATGTTAAAACAACCCCTACTGAACTTTTTAACTCTGCCGTTTTCTTTCGTTCCTTGGATGTGCGGGGGAACGTTTTTTGCTCCCAAAGCCAACGCTTTACCGGGACAAGCTACAGAGGAGGTAGGTGCTTGGATTCAAGCACATCCAACATTACGTCCTAAGGGTAATGAGCGATTTTTTGTGCAAAAAAGTGACACAGCAGCCCAGCGCTTTACTTTTCAAGCATCAGTATTTCCTCCTGGCAAAGTCGGATACATCAAAGACCGCAGTCGCATTCGCAGCGAGAACCTCAGCATGTATGATGCGATTAATGGCATGAATTTTGAGCGCTTGCAGGAATCTCTACGAGTA
This sequence comes from Fischerella sp. PCC 9605, assembly GCF_000517105.1. Lineage (GTDB taxonomy): Bacteria > Cyanobacteriota > Cyanobacteriia > Cyanobacteriales > Nostocaceae > PCC9605. The sequence continues at coordinate 1,870,058 of NZ_KI912148.1, forward strand.
ATTTATGGCTTAGATATCTATCAAGACTTTAAACGCGCTCAGGTAGTGTATGAGTATCCCAACCAGAGTGCAATTAACTCGGCTCGTTTTGCCAAAACTCCTATCCGGGAAGCCTTGCGAGGAGAGTTGCGCTTAGGTTCTCGCTATGCCTATTGGCTAGAAATTGCCCAACCCAGGGATGGTAAAGCTTTTACTGGTCAAATGACAGTTTTACTTAAGTCTGACCTAGACAAGCTAGAAGCACAATTGCGAAATCGTTAGTAGTTCGTTGTTTGTTGTTTGTTGGTGGGTGCAGACTAAACTTTGACTTTTTACAGAAGTTGGATAAAGGGCAAAAAAGTTAAAAGACAAAATAACTGTTGATTCCCTGTTTTTAGTTTTGACTGATGACTTGGCTTTGCCCTTTATTAACTACCGTCCCTCGATAAATTTAGCTCCCCATAGACATTGATATCAAACGTAAATTGAATATGGATGTAGTCGCTTTTATATCCTGCGGGCAAAGGTGCAAAAGGTGCCGATCGCTGTATGGCATTAAGTGCTGCTTCATCAGTCACGCTAAATCCAGAGCTTTGTGCAATTTGGAGACTGCTTACTTGACCTGAGCGGTTAACAGTGAAGTGAAGAACCGTCCGGCGGGAAGAATGGCTGAATCCGGGTATCCACTGCTGTTTCACTAGTTGCCGCAGTTGGTCTAAGTAAGAACTGATGTCTATATCTTGACGGGCATCAATGCCCTCAGAAGCTTGGTTAGAACGGTTGGAATTAGGTAGGGCTGCCAGATCATCTCCTCGAAAATTATCACTAGATACACTGAGTGGACCGCCCAACCTGCTTGCTGCACCCGTTTTTTTGGTTGCTGGTGGTGTGGTAGGTGTGGGCGCTGTTTGTAAAGGTTTAGGTTGAGGTGTTCTAGTCTGGGGCGCTACTACAATTTTCTGAGGTTTGGATGCTGGTGGTGTGGTAGGTGTGGGCGCTGTTTGTAAAGGTTTGGGTTGGAGTGGTCTAGTTTGGGGCGCTACTACAATTTTCTGAGGTTTGGTTGCTGGTGGCGTGGTAGGTGTGGGTGCTGTTTGCAGAGGTTTGGGTTGAGGTGTTCTAGTCTGGGGCGCTACTACAATTTTCTGGGGTTTGGATGCTGGTGGCGTGGTAGATGTGGGTGCTATTTGCAGAGGTTTAGGTTGGGGTGGTCTAGTCTGGGGCGCTACTACAATTTTCTGGGGTTTGGATGCTGGTGGCGTGGTAGATGTGGGTGCTATTTGCAGAGGTTTGGGTTGGGGTTTTTGAGGAAACAGATTTGGTGCTTCTCTTTTTGGCTGTGTTATTTCTAATGCTGATGTGGAAGGTTTGGGCGCAAATGGTGACGCCGACTTAGCAACAGAAACAGGTCTTTCAAGATTTGCTTTCCCTCCTGCAACAGAATCTTTGACAGCCCGTCGGGAGGTTTTCGGAGGTTTCTGTGTTTCATGAGGAAGAACTTCAACATACTCGATGGGAATTTCTTGGGAAAGCTGTTGCTTTTGCTTAGCCACAAAAGCTTGAAGCCAATAATTGCTCCCTATAAATAAAATAAAGTGCAGAAGGATAGAACTAGCCAGATAAACGAGCAGATCTCTTGGGCGATCGCTCCTATTACACTCGAATTTATGAGACTTAGCCATGTTATTGTGCTTTCTTGATAGCAGCCTCAACTGTCTATTTAAAAGTTTAGGTTGTCAGCATGCATTGGATTACTTTCCAATCAGACAGCTTGAGTGTAAATTAATGAAAGGCGATGGAGCTCGCCGTAACCGCCTTCTGTTGTTTGCAAAAATAAAAAGGCTGATGGCTCCTACTTTTCCGACTTGCTAGGGAAGGGTAGGGCTATGTACTTTAAACTTCTGTTAGCAAGTCACGCATGTTCATTAACTGTTTTCAGAGTGCGTGATGTTAGAAAGCATTCTTTGGATCTTACTTGTAGGCTTTTTCAGCGGACAAATCGCCCGACGGCTGAAAGCCCCTGCACTTGTAGGCATGGTTTTGGCTGGAATTCTACTGGGTTCGCAAGTTGCTAACGCGATCAGCCCTGATGTGCTTGCAGTTTCTGATGCTTTGCGAACGATCGCTGTCATGGTAATTTTGATGAAGGCAGGCTTAGGGTTAGATCGAGAAAAACTGGTACAGCAGGGAACAGTAGCACTACGATTGGGATTTCTGCCTGCTACGTGTGAAGCTGTAGCGATCGCTCTGGCTGCGATGTGGATTTTAAAGTTCGACTTGCCAACAGGGCTGTTGCTAGGTTGCATTATTGGCGCAGAGTCACCCGCTGTGATTGTTCCGGGAATGCTGCGACTGAAAAGCTTGGGTTGGGGGATTGCTAAAGGGATTCCCGATGCGATCCTAACCGGAAGCGCACTATCAGATGTGTTACTACTACTGGTGTTTAGCCTATTGTTGAGCTTTTTGGCCAAGGGAGCAGCGGAAGTAACATTACCTTTTGGCTTAACTCTAAGCGCTGTTCAACTTCTTCCCTTTCAGATTATATGCCAGATTTTTTTGGGAGTCGTGCTGGGGTGGCTGACGGCACGAGTTTTAGTTTTGCTGCTAGCAAAACAGAACTGGACGCAAAATGCGGTGCAGGACACTCTAGTTGCGGCAAGTTTTGCGTTGTTGCTAGTAGTGCTAGCAGAGAAATTACCCTTGTTTTCTGGTTATCTGGCAGTGATGGCAATGGGATTTTTTCTGATAGAGTTGGATACTCCTTTAGCACGGCGATTGCGCCTTGGTTTTGATAGCCTGTGGATTGTCGCAGAAATAGTTTTGTTTGTGTTGCTAGGGGCAAGTATTCAGCTACAAGTATTGGAGATGACTTTGCTACCAGGGTTGGTAATTCTGGCAATAGGTACGTTGATTGGACGTGCTTTAGGATGGTACTTGTCTACATTAGGGAGTAACTGGAACTGGCGGGAGCGGCTATTTTTACTACCGGGGAATTCCGCTAAAGCTACCGTGCAAGCAGCAATTGGGGCGATTCCTTTAGCACAGGGAATTCAGGGTGGAGAGACAATTCTGGCGATCGCTGCATTATCTATCTTAGTCACTGCACCTTTAGGAGCTTGGGCAATTCCTACCTTTGCACCAAAACTACTAGAACGAGGCGAAGTTGATCCAACCAAGGTAGCGATCGCTCGTCGCATTGTATTATTAGCTGCTGTTGACACCTCTGGTCTTGCTATTCAGGTGTTAACTAAAGCGGCTGAACTTGCTCGCCGCAGTGATAGCGAGGTCATTGTTTTGCACGTTATTCGTGTTCCAGATCCGCAAGCAGTTGATCGTCTACACTCAAAAGCGCAGCGGCTGCTTGCAGACATTCGCCATAAGTTCATAACTACCACAGGCTCAGTACCGGAGGAAATTGTTCGCTTCGCTCAGGATTATCAAGTTGCTGAAATTGTCATGGGTAAACGAGGACACCAGCCTTGGAATCGGGTTTTGATAGGTTCTGTTTCCCAAGCAGTACTAGAATCCAGCCTAATTCCTGTCATTTTAGTCGAAGATGAGCGTTTGCCTGTTCAACCCCACTAAGTACAGCTTTGCGTAAAATCGTAGCTTTTTTTAACGCAGAGGGGCGCAGAGGTAGGCGCAGAGGGGCGCGGAGTCTTTCTAAATTTAATTCGTTACGAATTTGTGCAATCCTATACTAAGTAAATTACTTGAACTGAACTTTTTCTCATGCAACAAAATCCTGTGATTCGCATAATCGTTAGTGTAAATTTTGCCAGTTACCAGAAAAAATTCCTTCGGTGGCGATCGCAATTCTCAGCAAGTCTTCTTTCAGCAGGGGGGGCCATTCAATCCCTGCTTTACGTCCCGCTGCGAACAGCATTTGAGTTTGAATGGTGAGCTGATATAAGGCGTAAGCTAGTTCTCGCTCAATCGTAGTAGCTTCTTTGAGTCCTTCAAACACCACTTTCAACGCCAGCAATGTTGAAGTAATCTGGCCGGGAACTGGGGGTTTTCCCTGCTGCAAACGCCTTAGTAGCGCGTCTGGGTTTTCTTCTGTTGTGATTGTTTGGTCTATCAGGAATTTACGAGCAGTTTCATAATTCATATCATGTCCGTGTCACCGCGTCAGTTCTAACTATGGGTATTTAAGCATTTACACTAGGGTGTCGGCTAGAGGATGAAATTTAAAACACTCAACAGTTCTTAATTAGATCGGCGGCTTTTTCAGCAATCATAATTGTAGGAGCATTAGTGTTACCACCCACAATAGTTGGCATAATTGATGCATCTACTACTCGCAGTCCTTGTACTCCATGTACTTGAAGTTGAGAGTTGACTACCGACATTTCATCGTTACCCATCTTACAAGTGCCAACTGGATGATATAAAGTTTCCACAGTGTTGCGAATATAAGCGCGAATTTCCTCATTATCTTGTACTTGCAAACCAGGAACAAATTCTTCACCCCGAAAGGCATCAAAAGCTTTCATTTGTACTAATCTACGAGAAAGTTTTACACCTGCAACTAAAACTTCTAAATCAGCTTCTTTTTCTAGATAATTTGGCTGAATAACAGGTGCTTCTAAGGGATTATTAGAGCGTAAAGTAATGCTACCTTTACTTTGAGGGTATAAAAGAGTTGGAGCAAAAGTAAAGCCATGTCCATCAGGACGTGTGAAGCCGTGATTTAAAAAATAAACGGGAGCAAAATGAAATTGCAGGTCGTGTATTTTTAAGTCAGGTCTAGTTTTGACAAAACCACCCGCTTCTGCCACATTTGTTGTGAGAGGGCCATTTTTAAAAAGTAAGTATTTCAAAACATTGTCAAATGTCTCTGCATTTGCTAAAGATACAGGTTTAGTACATTTATAAGCAATCGGTAACGTAAGATGATCTTGTAAATTTTTGCCAACACCAGGTAAGTCAACTACAACAGGAATTCCTAGAGATTTTAGTTGCTCAGCATCTCCAATTCCCGATAGCATTAACAACTGTGGAGAGTTAATAGTACCACCACTTAAAATTACTTCTTTAGCAACTTGTATTTGATGAAATGAATCTTGATGAAAGTAGGTTATACCAATAACTTGCGTGCCTGAAAAATTTATTTTCGTTACTTGTGCATTAGTTTGAACAGTCAAATTTGGTCGCGGCAATACTGGCTTTAAATAAGCAGTTGCTACACTGTGGCGTTTACCGTTTTTCTGAGTTACTTGATAAAATCCTACTCCTTCTTGTTCTGCACCGTTAAAATCTTGATTGAACGGTAAACCTGCTTCTATTCCAGCTTCTACAAAGGCACGGGAAAGCAGGTTTATACAGCGCAAATTAGTGACGTTAAGAGGCCCACCCACTCCGTGATAGTCATTTTTTAGTATGTTCTGATTTTCGGTCTTAATAAAGTACTGAAGTACCTCTTTTGCACTCCAACCTTGATTGTCTAAATCATGCCAATGGTCATAGTCGCGCCAGTTACCGCGAATATAAATCATGGCGTTAATTGAACTACTTCCACCCAGAACTTTGCCACGAGGCCAGTATAATCGACGGTTATTTAAGTAGGGCTGTTTTTCTGTGTAATAAGCCCAGTCATATTCTGTTTTAAATAACTTAGAGAAACCAGCAGGAATATGGATATTTTGTTTTTGGTCTGGGTTTCCTGCCTCTAGCAATAATACTGTAGTTTTTGGATCTTCTGTTAAGCGATTAGCCAGTACACAGCCAGCTGAGCCTGCACCAATAATTACATAATCGTAAATCATAAATAACTTCTTTTTGGTTAATGGTTGGTAGGGGTGAGTTTAACTAAATTTTCCATTATTCAAAAGTTTAAAAGCTCAGGATTTGCATACAAGTTATTTTTTTTAGCCATAAATGTATTATTTACATCTGTCAAAAGCTACTAAATCCATTTATGCCTGTGGTGGGGTTAATCTACAAAGCTTGATTTATAAGATTTTGTGAGTGAGGTTAAGTAAATTGACCTCAGTAATTTTAATTACGCAGTCTTGGTAAAGCAATTGGAGATTTCTTATGACATTTACTACTGACGAAAGAACAAAACAAGCAGTAGAACAGTTTCGCAAATTTGATGTCGATACCCAGCTAGCCTTGCTATGGTATGGTTATCTAGACATCAAAGACAAACTGATACCAGCAAATCAAACTTCTGCACAAGATACTGCTGCGGCTTTGTACGATCAAATCCAAGCAATGCCGAAAGAACAGCAGCTACAAGCGCAACGCGATATTGCTAGCCGTGCAAATAGTGATATTAGCCGTGCCTACACTGCTTTAAGTTCTAGCGCCAAATTGGATGTGTGGTTGCGTCTAGCACGGGGTATGGAAAATAATATCATTATCCAAATGCCCTCTGACTATGAACTGCCCGCAGAAACAAAAGGTTTCGTAGATACAATCAAAGGCTTAGAATTTGAACAGCGTGTTGATTTCACACGCAGTGTAGTAATGGAAATGGGAGCTAAGTAGTAGTCAGCTAGCCTATAAATTCTTAGCGGGAATTTACCACCAAGACACCAAGACACAAAGAACAAATTTCTTCGTGTCTTGGTGTCTTGGTGGTTATTGCAACAACTCTATTGTACTTGCAGCGCCTCCCATTCCGGACGCAGAATGCCGTAGTATAGCAGTTGGCTGTAGATTGTCAAGCTGCGATCGCCCCTAAATCGGCATTAACATCTTCCTTAAAATTATAAATTTGTAGAATCAGACCAAAGCTTCACTTGCTGCCTCAGTTCTGCCATATCTAAATAATCGTTGGCAAAAGCTTTCCGTAAAAGCGGATGAGGAATAAACTTATCATATTTTTGCATTTCTGGTGCTTCTGCATCACTTAATAAATCTTCTGATTTAATTGTTTGCTCACATAAATAAATAATCTCTGGATACAAATATTTAACTTTATCTTTGCCCAATTTAATTGTCAAAAAATAAGGATTAACACCAATAATACTTTTAATTTCCAAAGATTCACGGCAGAAAGTATTGAGTAACCGTTCCAAAGTGCGGTAAGCTACCGTACCCATCCAAGGAAATATACAACATTTATCTTGAGCTAATGGCAAAATATTCTTTTTATCTAATCCAGAATTTCGTGTTAGTTTGCGTACAGCCTGCAAACGTTTGATTGCATTATTTTGCAAATAAGGATATTCTATGTCTTCAAATAAAATTTGCCGCATTTTTTGTAAAATGCGTGTGTGAATTGTGCCACTACCACCACGCCAAAAAACACTTGCTTGGCCTTCAACCTGTTTAACTAAAATAATCTTTTTCTTGAAATCAACTTCTATAACTTCCCAAGTTTTACCTGCCAAAGCAAATTGATTTCCCACAGGTGGCGGCATAAATATGCTACCAATCTCTACAGTCCCTTGTCTAACAACAAATTCCTCATTATCTGGAAAAACAGCATAAAACTTGAACTTACCTACTACCTTTTCACCCGCCAAACCCAAAATTAGTTTACCTTGTTCGGTTAATTGAAGATGATTAATATCAATTAAATAGCGCAATAATAATTTAAAATACTCTTTGGAGATAGCAGCAAAAGATGGTAAATTCAAAACTTTTTTTGCAAGGGCAGCAGGTGAAATTTCTCCTGTTGCTAATAAAATGCTCATCGTCTGGTGATACAGCAAACTGAACGGATATTTAATAGGTCTTATCGGTTCAATCCATCGTTCTTCTAAATAAAGTTGAATAATCGCAATACACTGTAAAAGTTGCCAAGGAATTTGTTCTGGTAACACTGCTTCTGGTGATAGTTCATCTTCAGCACAAACAAAGCGCATGTCAGCAGCTTCGCCTCTCCTTCCTGTACGTCCCAAACGCTGTAAAAAACTCGCTACAGAAAGCGGAGACTCTAACTGAATAACTCGCTCCAGATAACCAATATCTATACCTAATTCTAAAGTTAAAGTTGCAGCCGTCACAGCTGGCTGATTAGGTTCGCGCATTGCATCTTCGGCAACTTGCCGCAAGCTAGCAGATATACTACCGTGATGTACATGATACATATCCGGTTCTCCTTCCTCTGCTGCAATTTTTCGCAAAGATGCGATCGCAGATTCAGTTTGCGATTTACTGTTAGCAAAAATCAGGCATTTACGAGCCTTACTAAGATTAAAAATATATTTATCATAACCACTAGCTTCTCTTCCTTCGTGTACTTTGTGGTTCTTTCCTTCCAAAAATCGATCATCATTACCAAGATAAAAATGCTCCACCGCTAGTCTAATTTGTCGCTTTCCTACCTCAATCTTCGGAGTAATAACTGACTTTTCAGTTCCAGAACACAACCACTCCTCAGCCATTGCATAATCACCGAGAGTGGCTGACAAACCGATTCTGCGGGGTTGTTTTTGCGTCACATACCCTATTCTTGCTAATTGACAAAGAATCTGGCAACCCCTCTCCGTACCCATAAATGCGTGAATTTCATCGATAACTACAAATCGTAAATCACCAAACAAACGCAAGAGGTCATTATTTTTGTTAATCAACAAACTTTCTAAGGACTCAGGTGTAATTTGCAGAATGCCTTGGGGATTTTTCAGTAGTTTGTTTTTATGAGTTTGAGAAACGTCACCGTGCCAATGCCAAACGGGAATATCCGCTTCTTTTAGCAAATCATTCAGACGTTCAAATTGATCGTTAATTAATGCTTTAATAGGACCAATATATAATGCGCCAATAGTGCTTGATGGGTTTTCGTGTAATAGAGTCAAAACTGGTAGGAACGCTGCTTCTGTTTTCCCTGAAGCTGTACCAGCTGCAACTAGTAAGTGAGCATCAGTATCAAAGATAACTTGACAAGCTGCGAGCTGCACTGGTCGTAATTCTGTCCAGTTGCGATCGTAAATATATTCTTGAATAAAGGGTGCGAGTTTGGAAAAGGTATGTAAGGCTTCGGCTTTATGGTATGTATAGCTCATGCCAATTTGGATGGAATATGTGCATCTATATAAAATAGCGCCATCTTCAGTAAAGGCGGTGCGTTACGGCGCAAAAAATCTTCTACTCTACCAAACATCAGTAATCCTGTGCGCCTAACGCACCCTACAATTTTTATAAACTAAATTCCGCTACATCATCCTCATCTACATGTGTATCTTTACCCACAACAGTAGGTTTAAAATCAGTACCACGAATTAATTCACCAAAAGCTATTCCTGGATTTTGATACAGAATATTCAATATACTAATAAAATCCCGGACAATTTCACCTGGAGTTAGCAATGCTGCTGCACCTAGGCGATTGACTATTTCTTGGACAAAATCTTTTAAATCGCGACTTTTCAAAGTCTGCTCATAACCAAAATTGAGCGTATGAATTTCAGCCAATCTTTGCAACAGTGTTAAAATTTCTTCTTGAGTTAACGGGTTTAGCCGCATGACTGGCCCTAAAAACTCCTGCATGCCAACCTGGGTGACAAAACGACTTTCTTTGGTGCGTCTGCGCCAAGCTGCATCTGCAAATAGTCCGCGATTTGGGTCTTCTAAAAATTTTGTGGTTCCACCTATGGCAACACCAAGATGTTCTGCTTTACACTGCATGGTGTCATTAAATATTGCTAGCAGTCGGTTATAATTTTTTTCGCGAGTAACCGTAGTAGAGATTTGATATAAGTGCGCGGCTTCATCTAGCAATATTAAAAGTCCTTTATACCCAATTTCAGCCACAAACTTAGCTAGTAATTTAATGTAGTCATACCAACTATCATCATCAATAATAACGCGCACTCCTAAGGCAGCTTTTGCTTCTGTTTTAGTGCTATATTCTCCGCGCAACCAGCGCAAAGCAGCGGCTTTCAAATCATCGTCATCTAAGCGATAACCCCGCCAATAAGCAATGATTACACTACCAAAATCAAAACCATGAACTAAGTCTTCTATATACTGGATTACTTCCCTGATTTTTGTTTCTACTTGGTCATCAAAGCCGTCATCATTAGGACGCATGCCAGTTTCTTTGGCTACTTCTTGCTGAATTTTATTAATCCATCCCTCTAAAATTGAAACTAAAGCACCACCATCAGGACGAGTTTTTGTAGCAAGACGGCTCATTAATTCTCGATAGGTTGCTAGACCTTCATTATTTGTTCCTGCTAGCCTGCGTTCTGAAGATAAATCTGCATCAGCAACTACAAAACCTTGCTCCATTGCATGGTTGCGAAGCAATTGCAGCATGAAGCTTTTGCCTGAACCATAGTTGCCAATGATAAAGCGAAATGCTGCTACCCCTTCTGCAATGTCATTGAGGTTTTGTAACAGGCTTTTCAGTTCTTTTTCCCGACCTACTGCTACATATTCCAGTCCTACCCTTGGCACTACCCCCGCGCTAAGAGAATTGATGATAGCAGTAGATACTTTTTTCGAGATTTTGAGCTTTGCCATGTAGTTCACCTCACTTCAATGTATTTTAGCTTGAAGGTGGGCATTACTTTCATGTTTAGCTGCCGATCAAGATTTTTAAAGTCATATCCGTTGACTTTTGACTTTTGACATTTGACTGTTGACTCAACGCAGTGGTTTAATTTGATGTTTGTCTGGCGATCGCGTTTTCGTAAATTGCGATCGCTCTTTTTAGATTACTCTCATGTTCTGGGTAAATTTCTGGAATTGCTGAGCTTGGGTCAATGATCAATTCACCGAGAGTGTTATTGGCTCTTTCATTGATAGAATCAATCAATAAATTGGGCATAGTGATATTTGCTTCAGCAATTTTCTTAATTGCAGCGTTGGGATTTTCTTGTTCTAAAATTGCTTTTAATACCTGCATCTCATAATTCGGTAGCTGCTCTAAAAATTTAGTCCATTCTTGTAGTAAATTATCTGTAGTTTCTTCTTCTATTGTGTCAAGTAAATCGGAAAAAGGAAATAAATCAGCATTTGTGTCATACTCATTTTCTGATATATTTTCCGGATTGAGGGTTTCTATGTGTTGTAACAACTCCCAAACTTGGCTTTGCAAATGATCGCGTTCATCTTGCAATAATGAAACTTGCTCTTGTAGCTGCTTAAGTAGAGTTTGTTTTTCTGTGATTTGCTCTTGTAAATAATTGAGATTCAGTTCTATATTTTTCGTTTCGGCTTTTTTCTCTATGAGTATTTGATTTTGATTTTTGCTTTCTGCTTCTAACTCTTGAATTTTCAGCCTCAGTTCATGCAGTTTTTCTTCTAATTGAGGTTTTAGTCTTTCCAGTAGAGTTAAATTGCTTTCTAGTTCTTGCTTTTGTTGCTGAAGTTCACCAAGTTGAGTTTGCAGATGATTTATTTCAGCTTTAGATAAACTACAATTTAATTCTAAACGACGTTTTTCGGCGCTCAGAGTGTTATTAGTTTCTACTTTAGTTTTTTCTAGGTTGTGAATTTCATTTTGTAAGTAAATTACTTGCCCTTCTAACTGTTTTTTATCGACGATAATACTGCTTAATTCGCGACTGAGGCTCTCTCTTTGAGTACGACGTTCTACAATTTGATTTTGCAGTTGACTGGATTCTTTATACAATGAAGCATGGTGTGTATCTAGTTGATTAATTTCTGCTAACAGCCGAGATTTTAGACCCTCCATTTCTTTAATACGTCTGTGGAGTGAATCTAAAATCAGCATTTCATTGTTTCTACGTCGCTTATCTACAAACAATGCTGCTAGGTAAGTGGCAGGTACTGTAATGATACCAGTGAGAAAGGCTTTATTAAAATCCCAATGAAGAACCAGACTAAGACCAAAACTAACACCAAAGGCAACTATCCCGAGAATAAACCGATTGCTTATCATTGCTGGTTGCATATTGCTTGTTTTGAGCATAGTTAAAGGGTCAGAATAAGCTTTGTTGGTCATGAAGTATACATTTTCGTTTGTAATTTTGAGATTGATAGATGCAAGTATTTCTACATAATCCGTATCAGAGGATAAGGACTTTTGAATGCGTGATTTTTGACTTACTCGGTAGCGGTACTAGGTTTTGGCTGTATTATTTGTGACCAAAAATTAACCTATCTGCTTTAAAAAAATCAACAAATTGTCGTGCTGTTCTTCCAGAACGACCATTGTGACGAGTTGCCCATTGCAAAGCATGATATTCTAAATCTTGCTGACTGATATTAATTCCAGCCAAGTCTGCAAGATGCCGGACAATTTTTAAATAAGTTTTTTGGTCAGCAGGCTCAAAAGTGAGTGTCAGACCAAAGCGATCGCTAAATGAAAGCTTCTCCTGCATAGTATCCCAAGCATGAATTTCATCGTTGTCCCTAGGAGCAGGTCTATCAGCAAAAAACTCCCGAACCAAGTGACGGCGATTAGAAGTAGCATACACCACGATGTTTTGCGGGCGTGCAGTTAAATTGCCTTCTAAGACTACTTTTAGTGCTTTAAAGGCATCGTCATCTTCTTCAAAAGACAGGTCATCAACAAAGATGATAAATTTATGTGATAATCCTCGCAATTGTTCCACTATTACTGGTAAATCTTGCAATTGTGACTTTGCCACTTCTAGCAAGCGCAAGTTGCGATCGCCATACTCATTCAGCAAAGCTTTAACTAGAGAAGATTTTCCCGAACCGCGGCTGCCATAAAGTAATACGTGCAGTGCCACCTGTCCAGACAATAGAAACTCTGTATTTTTTAACAAAGCTTCTTTTTGCGACTCATAACCCGCGAGGTCATTCAATTTCACTGGATCGGGGTACGGTATGCCGACAAACTGCCCAGCTTGCCAACGCAAAGCTTTACACTCTGCAAATATACCTGTACCAAATTGCCGATAGTAAGCTGCTAAATCTTCTACAGCATCAGCCCAATTTTCTAAATGTTGTAAAGACGTGACTAATCGTATCTCCGCTCCTACTACCCCATCTTGCTCTTGATACCATACTACTGGTGAGACAGGTAGATGGGCTACAGCTTGCACCCATTCACTCAAAATGGCACTGCTACATTCATAAAGATTCTGTAGTATATGTAAATCATGTTTTGCTGCTGCTATCAAAGCTGGAGGCAGATTTGCAAATTCTCGCTGTTGAGCTTGCCTGGTAAAAGGATTCTCATCTGTGAGAATTTGGATGATGAGATATTCTTCCCAATTTTGATTTCTAGCTGCTAAGGATTTAAAGTAATTGCCGTAGGCTTGTAGGCAATTCCTAGCATCCGCTTCAGTGTAACGTATCGCTTGTAACAGGTCAAGAAATGCTACACCTACTTCCGTTTGTAGAACAGATTGGTAGAGTAACAGAGATGCTGCTTGGCGCTGAAGGAATTGAACCTTTGCGTAGGACGAAGTACTTGCCGTAGGCATCGCTTGATTATCCATCAATTGGGTTATTTGGCTAAACAGCTATGGTAAATTGTCTGCCGAGGCTTGCAGCAAAATCAAAATCTACATAGGTTTTAACAATGAATTTAGGTATTATTGCCACCCTTGCCTACGGCATTATTACTTTAATCGGTGGTATCATCGGCTACGTAACTGCTGGTAGTAATGTTTCGCTTTTTAGTGGTAGCATTAGTGGTTTATTGCTCATCTTTGCGGCTTTTGTGCAAATCCAAGGAGAGACTTGGGGTTTGATTTTAGCAGCTGTGGTAACAGCTGTACTATTAGTTGTCTTTGCATTTAGACTAGCTAAAACACGTAAGTTTATGCCCGCAGGAATGATGACGGTTTTAGGTATGCTGACACTAGCGGTGATAGTAAATCAACTGACAACATCAAGAAGTTAGGGGAAACAGAGGGGAAAAGGGAGAAAATTATTGCTTGTTGTGCACGTTGTACATGGGCATGTACCTCACATCATTGTTATTAGTACATTTATATTACCGCAAGCTGCTTTTGTCGCAAACTGGACTAATTTAGGTACTGGGGATTGGGGATTGGGGATTGGGAATAGGTGAAAATGATGAATGATGAATACTGAATGCTAAAAATTTCATAATTCATAATTCATAATTTTTATGCCCCTAGTCTCCTTCAAAAATCAGTAATTGCTACACTGCTCAAACACTCTACAGCCAATTAATATTTCTTTATAAAATAGCTGTTTAATATCAAGCAGTTTGCATTACTCAAATTGTTGATCAGATTTTTGCTGTTTATCCAGGTTATTAAAAAATGTTTTTAAGTGTGAAAAGCAGTCAAAATCAATTTTTGGCGATCGCGTGTTTGAGGCTATGGGTCAAATTTATCCAAACGATAAAGAACAGCTGTTGAGTACAACCGTAAACTCTCTGAGTTTAAGAGCAAACACAATAGATAAACCAAATAAATACAGTATATTTATAAAGCTTTAACAAAAGTATTGTGTGGTGAGAAGGAACTCAACAGATAATTAGTTAGTGAGAGCAAGCCATTAGATTTACAAAAATCATTAGTACAGATCCGGAAATAGGCATAAATTCTTGTACCACTAAGCGTTACCAACATCTGATGTACAAGCAAAATATAGGTATGTGATTATGAGGTTTAATTAAAAACTTTATTTCCAAAACCCCTAATCTGTAATGGTTATAAATTCGTAGTTAGTAGAGGGTTTCAATATATATCCCGTCATTGTCACTAGATCCATCATTGCTAAAACCACCAGTACATTTGGTAAGTAGTCAACAACTAACAACCAGCAAATAACAATCAAGAAATAATCAAAAGTTTTTAAAGTTTTCAATCCGTATGCATCCAAAGTTTAAAGAATGAGTAAAGGCTGGATTGCCATTTTGGCAAGCTTTTGTTGAAGATATAGGATATTAGTAGATTGTAGTAATGAATATTGATCTACGCGTGTTTTTACTATCTGGCGAATAGTACTTAAACCAAATTAATAATAAAATAGCTAATTATCTAAGCAGTTTTACGATTTAGGAAATAATATATGGTATTTTCACTGTCCTCTCACAATGTCATCCCGCATCTCCAAGAAATGGGTCTGTGTAGTTCAAAAGATAGCGTATCTACTGAATCAGAGTTACCAGAAACTAGCAAGAAGAATTTCAACTTACTGGTAAAGCTAGGAGGGGATCGCAAGCTGTTGGTTAAACAAGAACGTTGTGTTGATAATGATGGTATCCCCCAAGAATTTTTCAATGAATGGCTCTTTCATCAGTTGTTACAGCAGTTTCCAGTTTTAGGAAATATTTCTGAAATAGCATCATTATTGCTGCATTTTGATGAAGAAAATTCTATTCTTGTTCGCAACTATCTAACGGAATATTTTGAACTAGCTAATTTTTATCAACGAAATGATATTTATCCCCCAGAAATAGCAGCAGCCATAGGCACTAGCTTGGGTGGACTGCATCGTGCAACATTCAATCAGCGCGAGTATCGCGAGTTTATGGCAACTGCTCCCCAAGGGCAATTTCGCTATCAGTTTTACAATCCAGCACAAGGGATGGGGTCAATTAGTCCAGAAATTTTTGGTAATGTTCCTAGCGATGCGCTCAAGTTTTATGTTCTTTATCAACGCTATGAAAGTTTAGAAGCAGCGATCGCGGAATTAGCAGCCTTATGGCAACCTTGCTGTTTAACTCACAATGACCTGAAACTAGAAAATATTTTGGTGCATTCTCGGTGGAAACAACTAGATAATTGCCTTGTCAGACTAATTGATTGGGAAGCTTGTAGTTGGGGAGATCCAGCTTTTGATTTGGGCACTGTACTGGCAAGCTATTTAAAAATTTGGTTAGAAAGTTTGGTGGTAGATCCCTCTATTGAGTTAGAAGAATCTCTACAATTAGCAGCAACACCACTGGAGGATCTCCACCCTTCCATACTTGCCTTTATCCAAGCTTATCTAGACGCTTTCCCCGTAATTTTGGAGTACCGCCGCGAGTTGATCCAGCGAGTAGTTCAGTTTGCAGGTCTTGTACTCATTCAGCACCTTCAAGAAACTATTCAAGACCGCAAATTCTTTAATAATGCTAGTCTTTGTATGCTCCAAGTTGCTAAAACTCTGCTTACCAGACCCCAAGAATCTGTAATGACAGTTTTTGGCAGTAGTGAGTCAGAAATCATCAAACCTTTTGCAAAATTTGCCAAACTACCCCAAACCAAAACAGAACAGAATTTAGTTCGCCTTTATTACAACAAAACCCGTTTGCGTGGGTGTTGATAACTATACAGGGAGATGGGGAGGTTCGGAACCATGCTAGATTTTTCTGACAATCATCTGCTAAATTCTCTGCTCGATATTGTTGACAATATCCAGATAGAGCCTAATTTTTGCATCTGCCATCCTAACTATCAACCTTTCGCCTTGCCAGATCGGTTGGCAGAGAGATTTCAGAAAAATTCAGTAGAACTACAGCGTAAGTATTTCACCTTACTGTTGCGAAATTTTATCTACGGCATCTATTACAATGGCTTGTTACAAAATGTCTTAGCAATAAATGCCAAGCCAGCAAATTGTTTACCCCACAAAAGCATAGAAAATAATTCCATCTTGGAGATTGATTGGCAATTTTACGAGCAATTGCACGAGAGTAATCACGGTACTGGTTATTTTGATTCTGGTTGGCAGGTGTTGCGACGCGAACCAGATGGCAGTCTGGCGGTGAGTAAAGGCGGTTTGACGTTGTATATTGAAAGCGATTCTCATCTAGAAGCGATCGTGCAATCTGCCAAGGTTGGTGAGTTACTAAACATTTGGATGCCGAAAAATCGACTGCAAAATGGTTGCTACGTAGCAGTTGGCAATGTTGCTCAGAAACTGGGAAGCAATCCTGACACTGATTTAGGAGAAGGACGAATCTACTTGAATTTAACTCCATCAGGAGCGATCGCCATGATGGAAAGCTTGACAATGCAACTAAATGATGCAGTAATCCCCTTCAACTTTCAGGTTCCATACAATCCTTCTGCCTACGGACGTTATGACTCGGGAGTGCTTTACTTTCAACGCCACGACTATCCAGCAGTCCGAGAAGTCTTACAAGCCGTATATGCACAGCATAAATCCCATTTTCACCCAGAAATTCCTTTATTTACCAAATTTTTGGCATCTGGGTTGAGTTTAGCTGAAGAACCAACCAAAAAATTTGTTTCTCGGGAAAGTTTTGGCATTAACCGCTGCCAATTAGTCGCTAATGCCTTATTTGAGGCTTGGCAAAAAGGCTACAATTCCACTGAGGAAAGAATGCGAACTATCTGCCAACATTTTGCTAGTTTCGGAATTGATTTGCAGCGTCCCTACCTCAATCCCAGTTCTAAGGATATCTATTATCCTTTAGGGACTTGCAAAAAATAAATTATTCAGTAGCGTCCGTTACGGCGTTAAGCCTAACGCACCGCCTAACAGATAAAACGTGCGTTACGCTGTCGCGTTAACACACCCTACAACCATTGGTTGGATATTTTTTTTATTGGAAGTCCTTAATCTAATTTTACTGAAGCCCCAGTGCTATTAAACATAAAAAATACGAATACAAACCATTTCATCTCAACCTCCGTCGGAGGCTCCTTGAACACTTTTGATTTAATCCACGGTTTGCGATCTGACATTGCCTAACCACCATGCCAGTAATACACCAAAGCCTAATATATTTACTACTAACAATACTAGGTTTCCAAGTACTGGAATCAAACCAATTAAACCCAAGATGAGCATGCCAATCAGAAATTGTTGCATGGGCGATCGCTCTCGAGTTGTCAATATCCTTTGCCCAAGCCAAAGAGCTACTCCAAGAGTACCCACTAGAACTGTAATCATAACTGCTAAAGCAACTAAGGGTAATAAGGGAATTCCAATTAAGCTTATTGCCAGCACAATGATTACTACAATGACAGCAAATAAACCACCTAAACCCCACAATCCACTTTGAATGGGATAATGGCTGACAGTCGCTGCCAAGTTTAATAGGAAATTTGGTCGCCAAAGTATGATTAAAACACCAATAATAGTGCTAATTAGTACGTTCAGAAGATGAAAGGCGGTATTGAAGAGATAGCGAGAAATAAAACCTCCCCTCCTTCTAAAACCATACATTCCCCACCTACCATTCTCTAGGGCTGTACCTGAGGCACCATCAATAATAGCTCCTTCTTCTGTGATAATTTTTCCTCCCACTGCATAGACATCACCATCAACACGGGCACCCTTTTCTAAAATTACATCTCCATCAATAGCAATTGCACTCTCGGTTACTCGTGCTCCTTGCTGAATCCTTACCGTTCCCCCAATCGCTATGGCACTTTCCACAGACTGGTTAGGCGCAACTGTCACATCATTCCCAAACTGGATAATATTAGTGTTGTTGATATTAATGTCGGCTTGGGCTAAAGCTGTTACTGAGAAAAAAATCGCGCTCAGGGCTAATACCAATAGCAAAATAAATTTTTTGAGAGTACTTCGTTTCACTCACTTTTCCCCTGATTAAAAATAGAAATCATCCCTAATACCCTCTTTATTAGCGTTTACATTCAGAAATTTAATCTATCAATAGTTGAAATAAGATCTTGAGTCTGATTAGCTGTCTTCAATGCGACGGAATGTAACAAGTCCGACTTCAGCAACTTAGTATGATTCACCCTTGGAAGCTTTCCCTCTCCCATTCTATTTTGTAAAATTAGTTCTAAGAGTAGGCTAAGTGCCTGCTTTAGCTTTGTCTACCATTTTTGGTATTGCTGCCAATGGCTTTCAATTACAATCGCACCGTTCGTTTTCAAGATACTGATGCCGCTGGGGTAGTATACTTTGCCAATGTTTTGGCAATTTGTCATGAAGCTTATGAAGAATCTTTAGGAGCTTCAGGTGTTAATCTTAAGGAATTTTTTAGTAATCCATCTGTAGCTTTTCCAATTGTTCATGCTAGTGTGGATTTTTTTCGCCCAATGTTTTGTGGTGACAAGTTAATCGTTAGATTAATGCCACAAAAAGTTGGTGTGGAAAAGTTTGAAATCAATTACGAAATTGTTGTTGCAGATATGGTGGTTGCTAAGGCAATCACTAGACATGTTTGTATTGATGCCAACAGCAGACATAAAAGAGATTTACCTGAGCAGATCCTTGAATGGTTGGAGGCGAATCGTAAAGATGCAGAAAACATGGAAAGAAGAAAATCAAGAGAGGTGATTTAAGTAGAAGGCAGAAGGAAATAATTGTAAAATTTATTTTTCGGAGATTTGTAGTAACTCTGCGGCTATTTGCTGTAGTTGTTGGCGGTTGATTTTGCCTTGGGAGTTGCGGGGCAAACTTTGGGCAGGAATCCAATATTTAGGAAGTTTAAATTTGCTGAGTTTATCTTGAAGTGAGTTTTGGATTTCTACCGCAGAGATATTTGAGTGTTTGGGAATATAAATAGCTGTTATCGCTTGTCCCCAGTACTGATGTGATACACCTACTACACAAACATCAATTACCATTGCAGTTGCTCTGATTGCTGATTCTATTTCGGCAGGAAAGACGTTTTCTCCTCCTGTAATGATTTTGTCACTTTTACGTCCAACTATATTTAAATAACCTTCTTGATCTAAAACGCCTAAATCATCTGTATTGAAACTTAGGAATGGGGAAGATAAATTATGATTATAGTTGCTAGATCCCCTCTCTCCCAAGGTAATCTTTAAAGGATAATAACCAAGAGCTAAAGATTCAGTTTGAATAGTAATATTTCCGATTTGATGAGTATTTAAAACTTCACCTTGATCGTTGCAAATTATAACCTTGGCATGAGGCAGAATTTGACCGCAGTTAACTTTACCATTGAGAAAATCATCGGGTTTAAGTGTGGCAATTTGGGAAGCGGTTTCTGTCATGCCATAGGTGAGAGCTAAGTTGATTTGGTAGTATCTTGCTTTCTCTAAAAGTTCATCCCAAGCTGGCGCACCTCCCAAAAGGACAGTCTGAAATTGCGATAGCCACGCCGTTAAATCAGAATTTTGGAGGAGATGCTGTAACTGAGTTGGTACTAAAGATATGAAAAATTCTGATGCTTCAATATCAGGTAATTGACCAGATTTTAATTCTTTAAAGGGTAAAATAGTCAATGTGCCACCAGTAGTGAAGCAGCGCACAAACTGCATTAAACCGCTAACATGATATAAAGGTAATACGCACACTGAATTGACTTTTTGCAATTGAAAATATTCTGTAAATCCCCGTACTGATGCTGTTAGAGTTTCCCAAGTGTGGACAGCAAATTTAATTTTTCCTGATGAACCACCTGTGGGAATCATTATGTGTGGAGAGTGGGGGAGTGGAAAAGTGGGAGAGTGGGAGAGTGGAAGAGTGGGAGAGTTGGAGAGAAAAGAATTCTTCTTTCTCTCCATCCCTCTATCCCCCCATCTTTTTTCTCCCCATCCCCCCATCCCCCCATCTTCCCCTCCTTTTTCCCCCCATCTCCCCATCTCCCTCTCTCCCTCTCCTCTTTCCTCCATTCCCCAAATAATATCTGGCTGTACTAAATCAAAGACTTGTTGCCATTCCTGCTTTACCCAGTTAGGATTACAAAGGAAAATTGGACAATTAGCTGCACAAGCGGCTATAAACCCTGCTAAAAATCGCAGTGGTTCGCGTTCAGCTAAGATAATTTTTGGTGGTGTTTGCCAGTGCGAAAACTGCGTTAATTCTAAATAAAATTGTTCGGCTAATTGTGGAAGTTCATGGCTGCGATCGCAAATCAACCAGTCATTGCTAATAAAATTTTCTAAAATTTTTACCATAAATTTTCCTGCCCAATAGCCTCATCTTCAGTAAACCAGTGATTGACACCAAAACCTACAGCCCTGTTGTGTCGCGATAATTCCGCTGCAAGTTGGAGTGCGGCTTTTCTACCAATGGCAGTTTCAAATACGGATGAAAACACAGCATCAATTTCATGCTGTTGACAAAACTGACGCAGGCGGGATGGGAAACCGATTATTCCTGGTTTAATGACAAAAATTCCTCGCCAACCTTGTTGATAACAGCACTTTAGTTGCTGGAGTGTAGCAACAGACTCATCTAAAGCGATCGCTGTTTGATAGCAACGACTCAATGCCAAAATCGCCGAAAATTGATCTACAGGCAAGGGTTGTTCGATAAATTCAATTTCCACGGGCAATTCATCATTACCATTAAGGCGATCGCAAGTTTCCAGCCATAAATTAGCTTCCTCTTCGCTGAGTCCGCCGTTAGCATCTAATCGCAGTTTTGCAGAGGCTGGTAAGCTTTGAATCAGCAATTTCAAGATTTCCAACTCAACAGGTGTAGGGTAAACACCTATTTTCCATTTCAAAGTAGAATATCCCTGCTGCCACAGCGTCTCCCACGCCTGTAGTGCTGCTTCTCCTGCGGGTAGTAAACCGCTGTATGAAATTTGGGCATCGGGCAAAGGACATCGGTAAGAAAACCAATTTTCAATTCCCAATCCCCAATCCCCAATCCCCAATCCCCAATCCCCAATCCCCAATCCCCAATCCCCCACTTCCTGAAGCGCTGACTCAAAACCAAACTGACACGCGGGTAACTCATCGGGGATGGAAAAAATAGTCTCCTCTGTAATTTCCCCTGGTAGTTGACGACAAAAATCTAAGGCTTGTGCTAGGGTTTCTGAACCAAACCAACCGATCGGGGCGATTTCTCCCCAACCGACTTGATCGGTCTTATCTGTGAGGCGAGTAATGATACCTTCACGGGTATCCCAAATGCCGTGACTGGTAGCAACTGCACGCACAAACTTCCGTTGATAAGGACGAAATTCAAATCTGTAATTCACTACCTCAACTTCAAATCAATTCGTCAGGGTTTGTTATTCGTTGTTTGTTGTTGGTTGTTTGTTGCTTGGAACAACCAACTACCAACCACCAACCACCAACAAAAACTTAAAGCATAAATCCCGCACCCAAAAGCAAACAACACCAGAAATGCACGGCGACAGCGATGAATTTGCAGTTACTGACTTTTTCTGGGTTGTCATGATTTTGCTGGACGTGGGTGCATAATTTGATGGCAAAAGGTAAACTCACCCAACTCAGTAATGTCCACACGGGAAAAATTCCCCAAACTACGCACAAAAAGTTAAGGGCGTAAATGCTACCAGTAAACCAATGTAAAAATTGTGCGCCTTTTTGCGTTCCCAACCGAACAATAGGCGATCGCTTTCCTGCTGCTAAGTCATCTTTAACTTGGTGAAAGTGCGAACAATATAAAATTAAAGTTGTAGCAATTCCGACAATCACCGAAGCTGTTAAACTTAGCATTGACCAACTTTGAGTTTGGCTGTAGTAAGCTGCCGAGACTGCTAGCGGGCCAAAGGCAAAAAAGCAAAGAATTTCTCCTAAACCCTGGTATCCTAAACGAAAGGGAGGCCCTTGGTAAGCATAACCTAAAGCACAGCAGACAAGAATTAACCCGATTACAGTTAAGTCACGTTGCCACCAAGCGATCGCTAATATCCCCAGCAATCCTAAACATAAAAATATATTTCCTAACCAAAATATTAATAACTTGTTACCAGTCAAATTCACCAGAGAATGATATTTATTCCGATCAATTCCTGTCTCAGAATCAAAAACATCATTACTAATATTTTCCCAAGCCAAAATAAAAATTGCAGCGACTAAAAAAGTAAAAAAATTTGCTCCATTTAAACTCTTATTTTCCGCAAAAGCTACAGCCGTTCCTACCCAAATGGGCATAATTGCAACGCTGTACATTGGCGGTTTTATCGCCGCCATCCATAACTTAGTTTTGGGATTATTTTTGGGATATGAAATCAGCTTTGTAGTCATTAGTCACAATCAATTAAATTGCCAGCACCTTTCTTATGCCCAAAATTTATGGTTTCGATACAAACCATATGCAGGTAGCACCCTACAAGAAAGCCATTTTTCTACGTTTGAGATTTAATCTCATGCCATGAGCTGCTGTTTGCAACCCGAATTAGGCAATGCCATATAGGGTATTGCGAAACCAGCATCTAGCAGAGCCAACACGCTGGTGAAATAGCGACTGTTTATGTTACCTGTAGAAATACGACCATGATTTATCACTCTTTAGGAAGATAAGTTCAAAAAAATTTACTATTTTTAGATCCATGACAGTTTCACAATGTCCTGCTGACTTTTTTGTATATAATAAGGAACTATACCAATTTCTTGTTGCTGCTCAGCGAAAGAGTATAAAAAATAATTCCGCGCAAATAGCCAGTATTTCCCTAGAAATTAACTTGGTTGATCCGCTCGTAGTAATGGACAAGCTGGCACAGCCAAATCAACTTAATTTTTATTGGGAAAACAAAGGCAAAAAAGAAGCTATTGCTGCAATTGATGCTGTAGCAAAACTGCAAATCGAGGGGAAAGAGCGATTTAGCAAATCAGAAAAATTTATAAAATATTGTTTAAAAAATATAATAAATTTTAGCAGTACAGAAGAAGTTTTTTCGAGACCACTATTTTTTTGTAGTTTCAGTTTTTTTGAGAGAAATTACCAAGAAGATTATCCTTTCCCAGCAAGTACAGTTTTTGTGCCTCGTTGGCAAATAGCTGTCAAAGATAAACGCTGTATATTAGTTGCCAACACAATTATTCATGCTGATGTAAATATTGAAGAATTTTTGTATATTCTATGGAGAAAAATTGAAATCATCCATTCTTTAGAATATCACTCTCCCCATCGAGATTGTCGAGAGCCAAAATTCAGCAAAAAATCCGTTGCTAATCCCGAAAAATTCAAACTTTCGGTATTTTCAGCTTTAGAAACAATTAAATCCAGGCATGTAAGTAAAATAGTGCTAGCAGATGCACTAGATGTGATATCCAATACTCCTTTTAATTTGTTTAATTCCTTACACAACCTGCGGCAACTACATCCGAATTGTTATATTTTTTCTACAAGTAACGGCAAGGGGCAAAACTTTATTGGTGCTAGTCCAGAACGTCTAATTAGCATTCACAAGCAACAATTAATTACTGATGCATTAGCAGGAAGCGCACCACGAGGAAAAACACCTGCTGAAGATGCTGCCAATGCCGATCGCCTACTCAATAGTGACAAAGAAAGACATGAGCATTCACTCGTGATTGATTTTATCACTCAACGTCTATCGCAACTAGGTTTATTACCGCAGCTTTTACCACCCCGGTTACGGCAATTATCCAATATCCAGCATTTATGGACACCAATTAGCGCCCTAGTTCCCGATCGCGTCCATCCATTAAAAATAGTTTCGCAATTACATCCCACACCAGCAGTAGCTGGTGCAGCACCAGATATTGCCTGTGCCGAAATTCGCCGTTACGAAAGCTTTGAGAGAGGGTTGTATGCTGCACCGTTGGGATGGGTAGACGCAGATGGCAATTGTGAATTTATTGTCGGGATTCGTTCTGCACTCATAGATGGCGATCGCGCTAGACTTTACGCTGGTGCGGGTATTGTTGCAGGTTCCGATCCTGAAAAAGAACTGGCCGAGATTCAACTTAAACTTCAGGCATTGCTGAAAGCATTAGTTTAAAGAAGGCAGAGGGAAGAAGTAGATGCTTATTTTGTGAGAGTATATGATACACTTCTTAACTTTGACAATGATTTTTGTAGTAAAATTTATCATAAGTATTTTTTCTTTCTCTGCTAGCTAAAAATTGCCAAACTGGCAACCAAGCTTACTTTTATTAATTTATTATCTCGGGTATTATAATTATGAAGCTTAACCAGCGGTGCTAAAACTACTACCAATTAATTACTCGCTTCCACACATTCATATGTAATAGTGAGGAGGCAGTTCAATGTCAAATCGATTAGCTGAGATGTTTTTGAGTTTCTAGATGCATTCCTTCGTTAATGAAGGAATGCTATCTGATTTTGTAGCTTATCTTCTCACATACCAAAAAACATTTGGAAGTCGGGTATCTGTGTCTTGCTAACTAATCCCTTCGCATATTCAGTAACTCTTGGGGAGAAGCCAAAAGTTTAATTTTGACGTAAAGAATTTGCTGTTGTTGGTTGAGGATAAATTGCCACAAAACATTGACACCGCACCAAGAAGTTTGTGCTTTGCCTGTAACCTGAAATTGGACTGTACCCTCCTCTAAATTCTCGGAGACTCCTTGGCGAGGGTATGCTTTAATATCTGGAGCTTCTTGTTTTAAATAACTAGCGATCGCATCTTTTCCAACAATTCCAGATTCAAATGGCGGATGCATGATGCCGTCGTCTGCAAATAAGCTAGCAGTATCATCAAATTCTCCTGCATTTAAGGTTTGAAAGTAACGCAGGATGGTTGGTTCTGCAATTCCCTCTATTGTGAATTGCTCTGGAACTGTAACAGATTGCGATAGCTGTGATGAAAGCATAAACTCAACTCCAGATTATTTTCCATACAATTTACACACAACAGCAAATTCAAACCTGTTGCTGGAGATGTATTTTTTTGATGGTGGTTAGTAGATAGTGGATAGTGGTTAAAAACTAACTACTAACCACTAACTACTAACTACTAACAAAACACTAATAAAAATTGCCCTTTATTTTCTCCCCGCCACTAGAGGAGATATAAAGAGCAATTGGCTTGTAAATAAGGGAGATAAGGAAAGATATTGCAAATTTATTTAGTACAGGATGTCAGAAAATATTAACTAGTCGTAGAGGAGTAAAAAGCTTAGAGTATAAGCATTTTCTCCTCTGGCATAGCTGCTTTCATGTATTAGTCAGCTAGGGGATCAACACCCATCTCGGTTACAACTTTGCGAAAAACGGTGATTTGTTGACCAAAATCAAGTTCTTTGAGCGCTTCTAATACCTGCACACCATCACGAGAGAGTTGATAGTTAGATGGCATGGGAACGACGAAGCCTTTAACCATTAATTCAGATAGTTCGTACCAGAAAGCCAGCTTTGTATTGGCGCTCAGGATACCGTAGGAACGAGTAAACTGAGTATTTTTCTTAGCAGCCAGGTCGCGCATTACCTGCAACTGCTCTGGATGAGACATCTGCTTAATTTGATTCAGCAGACCTTCGGCTAACTGTAAACGAGCAGCACCGGTAGCAGCTGGCGTAATTGAACGTCCCATTTCGGTGTAAGCATACCAGAGTACTGCCAACTGGTCATCTACACTTAGGCTTGTAAATACAGCAACAGTAGATGCAACGGCGTCACCTGGCTGGTTGCTGTAATTGAAAGATCTAGAAAAACGAGTTTGTGCTGAATCAGTAGTGAATGTCATGATTGCACCACAGTTGGTTAGTGAATACGCTGGGAATTGCCAAGAGCGTTTTTTGCTCTTGATTTACATTCTGCATTATTTATTTACAAATTGCAAATAAAATTTACAAATAGTGTTCCTAAAAAAGAGCAAATACATGCATAGACTCAGATAATCATGTATTGACTAGATAATGTATAATCTAGATGCAAACGATCCGGCAAATTTTCGATAAGGTAAATGAATCAATTTTCCGGAACAAGCAGTAGTAAAGTAAAGCAAAAAGCCTTAGAGTTGGGATTTCACAAGGTAGGAATAGCTGCTGTGGATGGGGTAGATGATGATACAGAGGCGCAGCGGTTACAAGCATGGATAGCGCTGGGTTATCACGCTGATATGGAATGGATGACTTCCCCCAAACGTCAGGATATTCGGTTGGTAATGCCAGAAGTGCGATCGCTAATATGTGTTGCTCTCAACTACTACACACCACATCAGCGTCCTGAAGGTAAGGAATACGCCAAGATATCTCGTTATGCCTGGGGACGAGATTATCACAAGGTCATGCACAAAAAGCTAAAAGCACTTTCCTCGTGGTTACAAGAACTAGATGAAGGTATACAAGCGCGTTACTACGCAGATACAGGCCCTGTGCAGGATAAACTCTGGGCACAACAAGCCGGAATTGGATGGATTGCCAAAAATGGTAACGTAATCGTGCGGGAGTATGGTTCTTGGGTGTTTTTGGGAGAAGTGCTGACAAATCTAGAATTGACCCCCGATACTCCCCATACGCAACACTGCGGTACTTGTACTCGCTGCATACAAGCTTGTCCTACAAACGCCATAACTAGTCCATTTGTGGTAGACGCAAATCGTTGTATTGCCTATCACACAATTGAAAATCGACATGAAAAATTACCAGAGACAGTTACACCCCACTTGCAAGGCTGGGTTGCTGGTTGCGACATTTGCCAAGATGTTTGTCCTTGGAATCAGCGTTTTGCACATGCAACTGACGTAGCAGAATTTCAACCTTATTCTGGGAATCTTGCACCTAAGCTGATAGAATTAGCCCAAATCTCCGATTCAGAATGGGACAAACAATTTCCGGCATCGGCGTTGCGGCGAATTAAGCCAGAAATGTTACGACGGAATGCCCGTGCTAATCTAGACGCATTCCAGCAGGCACAAGAATGACCCAGAAAGTAATTATTTTTGATTTTGATGGCACGATCGCTGATACAGTAGACGCTCTTGTAAGTATTGCTAACCGTTTAGCCAAAGAATTTGGTTATGTACAAATCACTCCAGAAGAATTGGCTCTGTTAAGAAACTTAACTTCTAGAGAAATTATTAATTACTCAGGTATTTCGTTGTTTAAGATACCTTTTCTGGTTAAAAAAGTCAAAGAAGAATTAAAAAACAAAATCCCAGAGTTAGAGCCAATTCCAGGAATGAAAGAAGCCTTAACCTTACTTAAAACTGAAGGTCATCGGCTAGGAATTATCACTTCTAACTCCAAAGATAACGTTACAGAATTTTTAACAATCAATGAATTAAATAATCTTTTTGAATTTATCTATTCAGGAGTTACAATTTTTGGCAAAACTACTATTATTAATAATTTATTAAGACAAAAACAGATCGGGACTGAAGAAGTCATCTATGTTGGCGATGAAACCAGAGATATAGAAGCGTCAAAGAAAGCAAATATTAAAGTAATTGCTGTGACTTGGGGATTTAATTCACCCGAAGTATTAGCAAAACAAAATCCTAATTTTCTAATTCACCACCCAAGTGAACTGGTGGAAGTTATAAATGTTAGTTAAATAGTCATTAGTCATTTGACTAATGACTAATGACTATTACTTATTTAGATTGACCCTTTTCCAAAGCTTGTTTTAATACATCATCGCTAACACTAGTTACAGCTTCCTGGCTAGCGCCAACCTCATTCGCCATTTCTTTGTAGTCATTGGGATTTCCCGTTGGCTGTGCTTCAGTTTTCACCTCTGTTGCTTCAGGCATTTGATACTGAGGTGCGGTTGCTTGTTCAGCTGCTTTTGCACCTTCACCTGTGCGATCAACTTCACTAACGCTGAATTGCTGTGCTGCTTGGTAATCTGATTCCATATCGACGCTTGGTGCTTTTTCTTCACCACTAGCAATATTTTCAGCAGCTAATTTCGCGTCTTTGGTAGGAGCTTCAGAAACGTTAGGTTTAATTTCTTCTGGCATAATGAACCCCCCTAAGAATTTTTCTATCACTGCCGTGATTCTATCAGAGTGAACCTAAGCAACCTTGATATCTCTGGGTAGATTGTTCACCTCTATTAAAAGATATATAAAAGCTTCAACATTCAATTTTTGAAACTCATGCTGTAGGAGGGCGAATCAGGTTGTTTAACTTTGTTAAGCCTTAATTTGTACTGTGAAATAAGCTAGGAGATAAATTTATGACTACCAATTACAATAAATCTGCACCTCAAGCCCTCAGCGAAGATACTCAAAAATTAGTAGAGGCTTTTAACAAGTTAGATACTGATGCCAAACTAGCTTGGTTATATTTTGTTTATGAAAAAATGGGAGATTCTATCACTCCCGCTGCTCCCACAGCAGCAGAACCAGAACTAGCACCAAAGCTGTTAAGAGACTACTACGAATTGTCAGATGAACAGCAACTACAAATTATGCGGGAAATTGTCAACTGTGAAGATACAGAATATTCCCGTGCTTATGGTTCAATAAAAGAAAACAACCAACTATTCGTTTGGTATGCTTGGGCGGAAGCTATGGGAGATCAAGTAGTTGATATGCCAGAGGATTACAACGCCTCTGACACAATTAATAATCTGCTTTCACAAATAGAAAAACAGGATTTTGAAGAGCAAATGTCTGTATTGCGGACAATTACAGGTCAAATGGGTTACAGCGATGTGAAGCCCATAGAAACACAAGCTGAAACAGGCAAGACATCTAGTCTTTAAGTATTAGTTAGTAGATAGTAGATAGTAGTTAGTAGTTAGTAGATAATTATTGACCACTAACTACTAACCACTAACCACTAACCAAAAGTCAAGACACCGCCATGTGGCTCAAGTCAGCTGGCGTCATGTGTGAGTGTACCACTTCACCATCACGGAACCAGACAATACGTTGTGTTTTGCGGGCAACATCTGGTTCATGAGTTACCATAACCACTGTGATACCAGTAGCATTGAGTTCACCGAATATAGCTAATACTTCTTGAGTGGTACGTGAATCAAGTGCGCCAGTAGGTTCATCGGCTAGCAGTAACACCGGATGGTTAACTATAGCACGGGCGATCGCTACCCGTTGTTGCTGTCCCCCTGAAAGTTGATTGGGTTTGTTGTTGAGACGTTTTTCCAAGCCTACTCTTGTCAGTGCTTCAGCAGCGCGATCGCGTCTTTCACCAGAGTTCACACCAGCATACACCATTGGCAACATTACATTTTCTAGTGCTGATAGCTGAGACAGGAGGTGGAATTGCTGGAAGACAAACCCTATTTTTTTGTTGCGAATGTGTGCCAGTTCGGTATCATCCATCTGTGCCACATCGAGGTTATCTAAATAATAATGCCCTGATGTGGGGCGATCCAGACAACCAATAATATTCATAGCTGTGGATTTACCAGAACCAGACGCTCCCATAATCGCACAATATTCACCCTGTTCTATAACTAGGCTGACATCATTCAGCGCCCTTACTTCCGTTTCACCACTACCATAAATTTTGAAGATATTTTCTAAACGAATGATTTCTGGTGTTTCAATATTGGATTGAATAGTTTGGATTTTGGATTGAATATCCATTGCCGCAGAGTAGTTTATTTAAGTTTTCTTTGTGTCTTTGTGTCTTTGTGGTTCAAAAGTAAATTTTATTAACCACCAAGACACCAAGACACTAAGTACCACTTCCGAAGGGTTAAATATTAGGTACTTCATGCACTTCTTAACGCTACAATTGGGTCGAGTTTCGCAGCACGACGGGCAGGAACAACGCCAAAGAATAAACCAATACCGCCAGAAACACCAACTGTCAGAGCAATTGCCACAACCGAAATTCCTGCATCTAATGGTGTCAAGGCTCCCACTAAGACAATACCGCCCACACCGATCGCAGTACCGATTAAACCACCTGCTGCTGAAAGAATTACTGCTTCAATCATGAACTGTAGCAGGATATCTTGCTGGGTTGCACCGATCGCTTTCCGCAGTCCAATTTCTTGGGTGCGTTCGGTGACAGAGACGAGCATGATATTCATGATGCCAATGCCGCCTACAATTAGAGAGATTGCCGCGATCGCTGCCAGCACGATCGTCAATGCACTTGTGATTTGACCGACAGTTTGCAGTGCTTCTTTTTGAGTACGGATAGTAAAATCATCTTCGCCGTTAATTTTGTGCCGTAAGCGCAGCAAATTGGTAATTTGAAACTCTGCTGCATCCACGCTATTGGCATCACGTGCCGAAGCAACGATGTAATCTAAGGCGATGCCATAGGGAGAATTTTCTCCCACAAGTCGATTAGCTGACGTTGTTAGTGGTACTAATGCTGCTTCGTCATAGTCAGCACCCAGACTAGAGCCTTTGGCTTCAAGCACACCGATAACTTGAAAGCTGCCATTTTTAATTCGCAGTTGCGCCCCTATAGGGTTACTGCTACCAAAAAATCTTTCTGCCAACTCAGCACCCAACACAACAACTTGATTGTTGCGTTTGATGTCTATGTCTGTGAAAAAGCGCCCTTTTGTTGTTTCAAAGTCTCGTACTTTCAAGAAACTAGGAGTTGTACCAATGATGTTGACATCGGTGTTGCGGTTACGGTAAGTTACCACCTGTCTGCTGTTCAACTCCGGAGCAACTCCTGCAACCGTTGGCACTTGAGTAGCAATTGCCTCCGCATCTGCTAGTACTAGAGTTTTTGGTGTTTCGCGAGAGATACGTTGAGTTTCCCGATTACCAGGAATTACAAACAGTACATTTGGCCCTAAGGATTCCAACTGTTGATTCACGTATTTTTGTCCAGCTTCACCAATGCCAACCATCGCAATTACCGAAGCATTGCCGATGACAATACCCAGCATAGTGAGGGCGCTACGTAACCTATTAGACAGCAGGGTTTTTCCTGCCATTTGCATACTTTCTACTAAGTTCATTTTTGTTCTTTCGCCTGCTGTTCGCGTTTATAGTCTTGGGGCGGGTTGATAAATACGCGATCGCCCTCTTTCACTCCTTCTATAATCTGAGTTTGGTCTTGAATTTGCGCTCCAACTGTCACCGGACGAAATAGAGGTTTATTTTTAGCATCCGGCACTAGAACACCAGTTTCGCCTTTTTCAGTAACAATCGCTACAGTTGGTATGAGTAAGGCATTGTCTACGTTATCACCTAAAAATGTCAAATCAACATTCAAGCCAGAACGCAGTTGTTCTTGCCCAGTATCAATAGCTACCCGCACTTCAAACAATGTCACGCCTTCTTCCTTCACGGCTTCGGGAGCAATCAGGCGCACATGGCCTTTAAACACTTGATCGGGATAGGCATCGGTAATAATTTCTACTTGTTGTCCATCTTTAATTCTGCCAATATCAGCTTCTGGAACTTGTGCTAGCACTTCTAAACCCTTTGCCAAGGCAACGATAGAACTAGAAGTAGCCGATGCGCTCGAAGAAGCAGAAGTCGTTGGGGCTACATACGCGCCGTCGCTAGCATATTTCTGCGTCACAATTCCCGTAAAAGGAGCGCGGATAACAGTATCTTGTAAGTCAACTTGGGCTGCCTTTAACTGTGCCTCAGCTACAGCTACAGCAGCTTTGCGTTGGGCAATTACCTCGGGACGAGTGCCATTTTCCGCCAGTTGTAATGCTGCCCGTGCTTCGGCAACAGCAGCTTCTTTCTGAGCAATTTCTTCGGAGCGAGAACCACTTTTTAGTAGCGATAATCGACGTTGAGCTTGTTCTAAAGTGGCCTTTGCTCTTCTGTCTTCGCTAATGTATTGATCTAATTGGTCTTGAGAAATAGCTCCCTGTCGAGCTAATTCCTGGTAACGTGTCACTCGTGACTGCGTTAAATTTACCTGTGCTTTAGCTTCTTCTACTTGAGCTTGAGCTTCTTGAATCTCCTGGGAGCGATTGCCAGCACGGGCTTGGGTTAACTGCGCTTGAGCTTGTGCTAAACGCGCTCTGGCTTGGGCAATCTCCTGGGGACGGCTTCCAGCTTGAGCTTCGGCAAGCTGTGCTTTGGCTTGCTCTAAGTTAGCTTGGTTTTGGAGGATTTGTGCATTCACATCTGCACTATCCATTACCGCAATAATCTGCCCTTGATTAACGCGATCGCCCTGTTCAACTTTTAACTGTGAGACAACTCCAGGCTGTTTGGGGCTAATATTCACACTCTGAACTGGTACTACCTTCCCACTAGCATTAATCCGCAGGGTGACATCATTCGCTTCCACTGGTACAGTCAGTGCTGCAATATCTTCTCTGCTTGTCCCTCGATTTACAAATGTATAGGTTGTAGCGCTGCCAACAACCAAAACACCAGCTGCCACCAGCCCAATTAACCAGCGTTGGGGATGCTTAACTTTGCCAATTACGGGAATTTCTATATGCGTAGTCATAATAGCAGCCTTTAAAAAGTGCTTTTGTTGGGTAGAGTGAACCTGGTAGCGCCAGGGGACAATTTTGTTTTGTAAGCAACCTGTAGACGAATGTTTGTACGTAGTGACAAAGTACAAATCACTTAAAATTACTTATCTTTTTTTCATGTTATCTATCGGCGATTGTGTCTGGCTTCACCTAACTGGGTGACTTTGCTACTGACAAAAGTAAGGATTTAAGCTTAGATGGATAAACAAATATGGTTATAATTTTTTGTTTGCTCGCCCAATCCCCAGTCCAAGCGTCCCTTTTACGTAGTTAAGAATCAAAAATCCACACTCAAGAGTCATGAGTGTTAACTTTTGACTAATGACTAATGAACGCCAGGTGCTACAACGGAACGGGCTTCCATAGCCGGATACAAGCTCCGGCTCCAGCCCTCGGGAACCTCCGCAACGCACTGGCTCCTCTTGACTAAGAACTAATGACTGTAAACTTTTCCTTTCACTCCCAACGGAGATCGTTTAAGCTATCTGAAAGATTCCTTAATTTTTGGCTAAGAGGCGGTAGCGTGCCTAAACGAATTGGTTTGATTTCTCTTGTTGTTGTCTGTAGTTTGTGGAGTATGCCCAAAGCTGCTGATGCACAGGCATTGGTACCCCATACATTGCAACTGGATACAGCCAAGTTGGAGCGACAGGGGTTGAGTCTGGCACAAGAAGCAGCGCAACTAGCGCAGTTTCAACAGTATGAAATGGCTATGCCTAGAGCGAGACTGGCATCTCAATTAGCTCCCAAAAGTGATAAAGTTTGGTTTCTTTTAGGCGGCTTGTATCTGCAAACCAAGGAAATAGATTCTGCGATCGCTGCTCTGAAAAAAGCACAATCTCTTAATCCCAAAAATGGCGATGTTCTGTTTGCTTTAGGTTCGGCTAACTTCCAACAGAAGAAGTATCAAGTTGCTGCTAGTTATTTCCAAGAGGGTTTAAAGTTAAAACCTAATAACCCAGAAGGTTTGTTTGATTTGGGCAACGCTTACTATATGCTGGGTCGATTCCCAGATGCGATCGCCCAGTACAATCAAGCGGTTACTCAAGACAAGAAATTTTGGCCTGCAATTAACAACATTGGTTTAATCAAGTACGAACAGGGTGATGTCCCAGGGGCTATTCAGCAATGGCAAGCCGCTATCGCGATTGACAAGCAAGCCGCAGAACCTTTATTGGCTCTAGCAGTGGCACTATATAATAAGGGCGATCGCCAACAAGGTTTGGCAATGGGCGAAACCGCAATTCGCATTGATGACCGCTATGCCGATCTAGAATTCCTCAAAGAAAATCTCTGGGGCGATCGCTTACTTGCCGATACCAAAAAATTCCTAGAATTGCCCCGCATTCAAGCAGCACTACAGCAAAGAGGGGAAAGTACACTATCCCCTATGCCACAGCCGACTCAGTAAGTAAATGTTAGTGGTTGTTTGTTGTTTGTTGTTTGGAACAACCAACCACCAACAACTAACAACTAACTACTAACTTTTTCTGTTGCCACTTGCTCAAAAGTGCTATCTAATAGTACATATATATTAATTACTGCCAGAAGCGGTAGTCCAACATTACTAGATGGGCGATCTTTGCTGGCTTAAAGTTCACTAAAAGATGTAAGAGTATAAGGGTGTAGGGAACCCCATCTTTAAAAAGAGGGGAACTCAAACAAGTTACAAACTTCTTATTTCCATAAATTAATTCGGGTGCATCAAACCAATTGTTTGGAAAGATATTCAAAAAAGTCCCTACACATCCAAATCCCGACACTCATACACCTTTTCCTATAGGAGAAATGGGTGCATCATTGCTGACTGTCTTTGGGTAGCATGGCTATGATTTGGTCAACAAACTGTTGATGATCAACCACCGGCTTAGATATATAGCCATCAGCGCCACTTTGCTTGAGAAAGTTCTCGCGATCGCCCTCCATGGCGTGTGCTGTCACGAGAATTATCGGTAAGCAAGCAGTTTGCGGATCGGCTTTCAACATTTGTGTAATTTTGATACCATCAACGGACTTACCTTGGTAAACACTTCTTGAGAGAGAAACATCCATTAAAATAATGTCTGCCTCTCCCGCTTGGGCAATTCTCATTACCTCTTCCACATTTTCAGTGTGTTTTACTTCCAGTCCACCGCGTTTGGTCAAAATTTTGGAAAAAACGCGAGCATTAATCAGATCGTCTTCGACAATCAAAACAGTTTTCATGTGAATTTGACTTTTAGGGGTGAGGGGGATAACCGAGAATTTTAGATTTTTGATTTTGCGAAAAGTTTGAGCGGAGGTTTCCTCGGATCAAAGCTTTTCAAGACGGATTTTTGATTATTACATTGGGTTTAATGCTCATCCACTTGTATAGTGAATTGTTTTTCATTAATCTGAAATCTAAAATCTCCAAGCCCCTTCCATGTGAGGGAGGGGTCAATCCCAAATCTAAAATTGTAATTCCAAAATCGTATGTGCCTCCTTTTAGATAATCAATGTGTATCCCCGATCATCAAGGATAATACTACTGTTTTTTATCCTATAACTATCAAGATTTTGTAAGGATGGGCGTTACATCCGCTATGCTGTGGTTGCTGTAATGTTCAGTAACGGCATATTTTGTGTAGTGAAAATTTAGGGAAAAACTCATGGCAAAACAGTTAAACCTTCTCTCCACGGGACAGGTAATTACCACAGCCTTGCACACCGAGATGCAACGGTCTTACCTTGAATATGCCATGAGTGTGATCGTCGGGCGAGCGTTGCCAGATGTGCGTGATGGTTTAAAGCCAGTGCATCGGCGGATTTTATACGCGATGCACGAACTTGGCCTTACGCCTGACCGCCCTTACCGGAAATGCGCCCGTGTTGTGGGAGATGTGCTAGGTAAATATCACCCTCACGGCGATCAAGCGGTTTACGATGCATTGGTGAGGCTGGTGCAGGACTTTTCCAGCCGCTATCCTCTATTGGCAGGACATGGCAACTTCGGTAGCGTGGATAATGACCCACCAGCAGCGATGCGCTACACCGAGACACGTCTGGCATCCATCAGTCACGAGGGAATGCTAGCTGAAATCGGCGATGAAACGGTGGAATTTATCGGTAACTTTGATAATTCCCAGCAAGAACCGACCGTACTACCAGCGCAGTTACCGTTTTTGTTGCTGAATGGTTGTGCTGGAATCGCTGTGGGTATGGCAACAAATATCCCACCACATAATTTGGGAGAAGTGATTGATGGGTTGATTGCTTTAATCGACAATCCTGACTTAGCAGATGACAAGTTATTTGAGTTAATTCCAGGCCCGGATTTTCCTACAGGTGGGGAGATTGTTGGCAATACGGGAATTCGCGAAGCCTACACCACAGGTAAAGGCGGTATTGTCTTACGAGGAGTAGCCCAGATAGAAGAAGTTGCCGCTAGTAGGGGAAGCAAACGGCGGACGGCAATTGTGGTAACGGAATTGCCTTTCCAAGTGAATAAGGCGGGTTGGATTGAGAAAGTCGCGGAACTCGTGAATCAGGGTCGTTTGCAAGGAATTGCCGATCTCCGAGATGAGAGCGATCGCCAGGGAATGCGCGTAGTCATAGAACTCAAACGCGATACCAATCCCCAAGATGTTCTCCAGCAGCTATATCACCTAACTGCTTTGCAAACGAATTTTGGGGCGATTCTGTTGGCATTGGTGGATGGGCAACCGCGCCAACTCACATTACGCCAATTATTGCAGGAATTCCTGAAATTTCGCGAGCAGACACTTTCACGCCGCTACACTTATGAGCTTGCTAAGGCAGAAAATCGACTGCATTTGGTAGAAGGCTTACTGAAAGCACTGTCTCAACTGGATGAGGTAATTGAAATTTTGCGACAAGCTGCTGATGGCAGTACGGCAAAAATTCACATACAAAGCCGCTTGGAGTTGAGCGAGGTACAAGCAGATGCAATTTTGGCGATGCCATTGCGACGCCTGACAAGTTTAGAACAGCAGAATCTACAGCATGAGTACGAGCAGTTACAGGAAGAAATTGCCACGTTGCAGCGGTTACTGGGCGATCGCCGAGAATTGCTGAAGGCTTTGAAAAAAGATTTGCGTACTCTTAAGCGTAAATATGGTGACGAACGCCGTACGAAAATAATGGCTGCAACTGTTGAGGAGATCAGGGGACAAGGGAAACAAGGAACAGAAGACAAAGAAAATCCCAAATCTCAAATCCAAAATCTCAAACCGGAAACGCCGCCAGAAGAAGCTGTTTTGGAATTAACCCAACGCGGGTATGTGCGTCGCTATCAACCTTCAGGCAAAAAGCCAAAAACTGACAACGGTCTGTCTGATAATGACTTTGTCATTCAAACAGCGTTGACAGACACAGATAAAGATTTGTTGGTGCTAACTAGTAGTGGCAAAGTTTATCCGGTGAGAGTGGGAGATATTCCCCCCACAACTGGGCGATCGCCACGGGGAACACCCCTGATCACTTTGCTTACCAATACTGCTCAAGAAGCTTCTGAAGCTGTTGTCAGCCGCTTTTTGCTCCCAGAAAATTCAGAAACAACTGACATGATTCTGTTGACGAAGCAGGGACGAATTAAGCGTCTATCTCTGACGGAATTTACTAACCTAACGCGGCGCGGAATCACCATTTTGAAACTCAAAGACGATGATGAATTGCTATTAACCCAGTTCACTACCACAGGTCAACAAGCGATTTTAGCTAGTTCTGGTGGGCGACTGTTGCGGTTTAAAGTTAATGACGAACAACTGCCTGTTATGGGTCGTACTGCTATGGGTTTGCAAGCACTACGCCTGCGCCTGCAAGAAATGATGGTTGGTTGTGTGGCTTTCAACACAGAGGCAAATCTATTACTGGTGACACAATTAGGATATGCTAAACGCTTTCCGACAAGTGCTTTGCGACTAGGCAATCGAGGTGACATTGGTACTCAGGTCTTTAAATTTGCCAATAAAAATGATTACCTAACTGCTATGGTGTTGGCAAAGCCAGGGGCTGAAGTGGCGCTAGTGACTAATCATCAGCGAGTGGTGCGCCTACAAGTAGACACAGTGCCAAACTTGGATAGAAATACTGTGGGTGAAAGCGTTCTCCAACTCAACCGAGATGAAAAAATTATCACTGTTGCTGAATTGGGAATATAAAGTAGATGATGTTCAAGCTAAGTACAGCTTTGCGCAAAATCGTAGCTTTTTTAAACGCACCAGGTAGCAGAGTCTTTTCATAAATAATTTCGCTACGAATTAATGAAACGCTGTACTAAGGCAAGCAACTCTAGATGATTTAGAGGCGCTTGTCCAACTGTGCCTCGATTTACTACGTGAAGTTAGTGACCTTTAAGAAGATTACTGATACTACTTTGGCAGAAGCGATCGCGCAATATCTCAGGGAAAAGCTGCCCAAGAGAGAGTTTTTGGCTTGGGTAGCCGAGGTGATGAATATCTACACAACTCCAATATGACGCGGTCAGGGAATTGCTAAAGCACTATTGCAATAAATTATTAACTATATTAGTTAAATATAAATCAGGCGTATCTGGCTTCACCCACCCAAAAAGGCAAGAATACTTTACGAAAAGGTAGGTTTGATCGGCACTAAAAACGAGATGGAACTGAGATTATAGTTACGTAATTAGGTAGACAGAACACAGGCTATCGAAAATATGTTATAACTATTGTCAATAAAGCTGTTTTCAAATGCCAAGTTTAGTGCAAAATTATCTCACATAGCAGCAAATTGAAGCTGCTAAATCCATCAAAAGTGCCTATCAGTCAATGTAATACAAAAAACTCTAAGAAAAGTTGCATTTCTTGAAATACTTGTTATATTAGTTAACAAAAGGTAACACACCTTAATAAGTTCAGTTTGGAGTGCCAATTATGCAAGACACAACAAAAGTAACTACACCCATTGTCACAGATGACCGCAATGCATGGCGTTGGGGCTTTACTCCGCAGGCAGAAATCTGGAACGGTCGTTTAGCAATGATCGGCTTCTTGGCTGCTGCTCTGATTGAATTATTTTCTGGTCAAGGCTTTTTACACTTCTGGGGCATTCTGTAAATATTAAAACCAGAAGTTTTTTATAGACATCACTAGTTAGATAGATAAGCAAAAAACCTGGGGGTGAATCAACACTCCCAGGTTTTTATTGTCTTTTGTCAGTAGTCATTTGTCCTTTGTCATTTGTACAAGGCTGATGACTAATGACTAATGACTAACGAATATACTCCTTTAAAACACTGTTACGATTGGGGTGACGTAACTTGCGGAGTGCTTTCGCCTCAATTTGACGAATGCGTTCGCGGGTGACATTAAAAATTTGTCCAATCTCTTCTAGAGTCTTCATTCGACCATCATCCAAACCATAGCGCAGTCGCAGAACATCCCGTTCGCGAGGACTGAGACTGTCGAGGACTTTTTCTAAGTCTTCCCGCAGCAGATTTTTGGAAACTTGGTCTTCTGGAGTTTCGCCATCAGATTCAATAAAATCACCCAGCCGGGAATCTTCTTCTTTACCAATGGGTGTTTCTAAAGAAATAGGCAGCTGGGCAGACTTAGCAATAAATCTCAGCTTCTCGATGGTCATTTCCATTCTCGTGGCAATTTCTTCCTCAGTGGGTTTGCGACCCATTTCTTGAGAAAGTAGTTTGGTGGTCTTCTTAATGCGAGAGATGGTTTCGTAGAGGTGAACAGGAAGGCGAATTGTGCGAGATTGATCGGCGATCGCCCGGGTAATTGCCTGACGAATCCACCATGTAGCGTATGTAGAAAACTTATAACCTTTTTCGTGGTCAAACTTTTCAGCGGCACGAATCAAACCAAGGCTACCTTCCTGAATTAAATCTTGGAAAGATAAGCCACGATTCATATATTTTTTGGCAATTGAAACTACAAGACGCAAGTTAGATTGCACCATTTTGTCTTTTGCCCGACGACCAACATGCAGGCGATGACGAAATTGTGGCAAGGGCAACTGTACTGCTTCTGCCCATTCGCTGTATTCAGGGTCGCGCTCCAACTGCTGTTGCAGCCTATCATAGACTCGCTCTAATTCCAGCAAGTCTGCAATCTTTCGTGCCAATTCAATTTCTTCGTCGGCTCTAAGGAGACGAATTCGACCTATTTCTTGCAAGTAGAGGCGAATCGAATCCTCGGTGTAATGCTTTTTCTTCGTTTGAGACCGACGACGCGATTTTGCGGCTTTTCCAGACTTTGCGTCGTCCTCATCAGACTGAGGTTCTAAAAATTCTTCATCGAGTTCGCCTTCATCGTTGATCAGTAAGTCCTCTTCATCTTCCATTAAGAGTTCTTCTAACTCAAGGTCAGGCTGATTAATTTCAATTTCTAGGTCAGGCTGATAATCAATGGTATCGAGTACGTTGTTAGCCTGGTTCATGCCGCGTTCCTCATGCTCCTTGCAGAATCAATTACTCAAAAATGTTTGCCGCTCTTGTTTAGTGAGCTATTTGCATTCTCGTTTAGAGGGTCATTAGCTAATTTAGCTAAGATATTTTTTGGAAGTTTTACCCATTTTCGGGAGGATACTGGTGTTGATCCCCAGTTAAAGTCTGAAGTTCTAAATTCTGTGTTTTCTTCTGCCACAGTAGTATCCTCGAAGGCAAATTCCTTATCTTTAAGTAAACGCTATTTGTGTCACAGGGCAACACAATTGTTTACTGATTGGTCTAAAAAAGACTCATCTTGCTAAAAAAATTTACCACTCCATACAAAAGAATATGACTGTTGGAAGATTTTTTTGTAAATGCTGTTCCGATTGTAGCCTGTTTCACAGAATTTGCACTGTCTTTGTGTGGTATCCATGAACTAATAAAGTAAGGTAAAGCCAAGGAATGTAAAGCCTGTTGTACCAAAAAGAAGTTGAAAATGACACTAATACCCATGAATTTTCTCCAAAACTTTTTGGAATTTTCGTAGCATTATCATTACCTTAAAAATTAGGTAAACCCACCTGTATCAGACTCAATGTGTTATCTACAACATTTCTGAAAACAGCACACTTTATGTTAACTCCAGTGGCAAGCTAAAGTGCATTCATTTTTACATTTCCTTTATAAATTACTGACTTGGGATTTACATTTGTCTTTTAGCTGTTGTTGCTCTCATAGTTTTTGAGTAGAGGTGCTACAGACACTTATTTCCCAATTTTAGGAGTCGTGGCGCTTCTATGAAGACACTCGACCGACAAAAAGCCAATTTCCTGAACTGAGGAGTTGAGGCTTTGGCAGAATCAGCCAGAAGGCCGAAAATTTCTAGATATAGCTAATACGGTCTTAATCACAAGCTAGCGCACTGCTCAAAATTCAACCCTTTGCAACTTGACAAACTCTTTTTATTGTATACACCGATTATTTTAATCAATTCAAAAAGGATTTGACAGCCAAGACCTCCGATATTAACTTACTGAGAGCAAAATTGCATAGGAAGAATGTAAAATATACACTACATTAGCCCAGGAGTTAGATAAATAAGTCTAATAGAAGACTAGTGGTTTGGACGATTGCAATCAGCACGCAAATAAACGTTTAAGTATAAGTAGTCTTGGCAAAGGTTGCTATGGCAATACGGTTCGGGTAAGGGGGAAAGGGGAAGGGATTTTCATTGCCTAGTTGTGGGCTATTGCCCGTGGGGGTCTAGCTTGGTAACAGGCGATCGCCTTCGCTAGTCAGCAAAGCCAAAGTAGAAATATTGGAGACAACAATCAAAATCCTGTCACTTAAGCACAACCCAAAACATTGCCTCCACTCATAGTCAGGCATAGACTAGCAATAGCCTTGACAAAAAAACAAAAATATAATGCAAATGACAATATCGTCTACTGCTGACAGAGATACTTAGCTTTTTAAGTTACTTACTACAACCTTAATTTCCCATTAATTATCATTGTTGGTAATTTTTAAATTTGTATTAATAGTTGCATCGGTTACGCAGTTTCAATATAGATATAAATACTATGCAAATTCTATTAAAAATACCTATTTATTGTGAGACTTTGCTTGGGCTACATTTCTTTAGTGATTTAAATAAAGAGTAAAAAATAACTTTTTATTGCGAGTATACGCATAGCTTAAATATACGCATGTATTGTTACATATGATACTTAAATTTTTGTAAAGTTATCTTTGTCTATTCATAATAAATCGTAAACATATTCTGCAACTACTGTTTGTCAGATAATGTTGAATTTTTGTCTGGAAATTTTACAAAAATACTTTGATAAGCCTGAAAGTTGAAAGTGCGAATCCCTACTCAGGATTTTGAGCAGGGATTTACGTATTTTAGGAGTTGTCCCAATGGTTCAATCTCTGGGCAAGGTTTACGATCAGGTCTTGATTGTCAGAAAGTTTTTGCTAACTTGAAAATAAACCTCACCCCGTCCTATCGGACACCCCTCTCCGATCTCGCGGAGAGGGGAAGGGGTGAGGTTTTTCATTCATTCTGGTGTACGCAGTTCATGATGGCTACTTATCAACACACATATCTGCAAATGTTGCCTACCTCTATTCAGACCTGTCTAATTTAGATATCTAGATCGGTGAGGTCAAGTTTAGAACCATAGGTTTCAATAAATTCACGACGGGGTGCGACGCGATCGCCCATTAAAATCGTGAAAATGCGATCGGCTTCGGCTGCATCCTCAATTTCCACTTGTTTGAGGGTGCGGCTTTCTGGGTTCATGGTGGTATCCCAGAGTTGTTGGGGCATCATTTCACCCAAACCTTTGAAGCGTTGGATCGTATAGTTAGCGTTGTCGGGAAACTGACTAATGATTTGGTCTTTTTCGCGATCGCTATAACAATAGTAGTGATTGCGTCCCCGCTCTATTTTATATAATGGCGGGCAAGCGATATAGATGTAGCCCTGTTCTATGAGCGCCCGTTGATAACGATAGAAGAAGGTCAACAACAGTGTGCGGATATGCGCGCCATCTACGTCAGCGTCAGTCATAATGACTATACGGTGATAGCGCAGTTGGGATTCATCGAATTCCTCTCCCTTGACACCTAAACCAAGGGCGGTAATTAACGACTGAATTTCATTATTTTTATAAATTTTGGCGTCGTCAGTTTTTTCAATGTTGAGGATTTTACCGCGTAGGGGAAGGATTGCTTGGAACCGGCGATCGCGTCCTTGTTTAGCACTTCCGCCTGCCGAGTCGCCTTCTACAAGGTAAATTTCCGATTCTTTCGGATCGCGGGTACTGCAATCTGCCAATTTACCAGGCAATGGCGAAGATTCCAACACCGACTTGCGGCGCACCAATTCCCGCGCATGACGGGCTGCTTCTGCTGCTTTGAAAGCTTGAATGGCTTTATCTAAAACTGCATCGGCTACACTGGGGCGAAATTCTAGGTATTCGGTGAGAGTTTCTCCCACCAAAGAATCAACAATACCTCTAACTTCTGTGTTACCGAGTTTGGTTTTCGTTTGCCCTTCAAATTCTGGATCTGGAACTTTGACAGAAATTACTCCTGTCAAACCTTCGCGAACGTGTTCGCCGCTGAGGTTGGGTTCACTGTCTTTGAGTTTATTACGCTTGCGGGCGATCGCATTCAGTGTCCGAGTCAGAACCGCCTTCAAACCTTCTAAATGTGTGCCGCCATCAACGGTACGAATATTGTTAGCAAAGCCCAAAACATTATCTGTATAGGCATCAGTACACCACTGCAATGCGACTTCCACTTGAACGTTATTGCGTTCTCCCTGCACGAAAATGACTTCTTCATGCAGTGGCTGCTTGTCGGCGTTTATGTAGGCGATGTATTCGCGAATACCACCTTTGTACTCATAGGTTTCTACCTTCGGCTGATCGCTTTTGAGTAATTCCAAGCGATGGTCTGTAAAGGTAATTTTGACACCTGCATTTAGATACGCCAACTCCCGCAGACGACTTGCTAAAGTAGTGTAGTCAAACTCAGTGCCAGTAGTGAAGATTTGGGGATCTGGTTTAAAACTGACAGAAGTGCCAGTGCGGTTTTCTTTAGAAGGCTTAACTTGCAATTCGGTAACGGGAATACCCCGTTCGTAACGCTGAGTATGAACCTTTTTATCTCGCCAAACCGTCACATCTACTCTTTCAGATAAGGCGTTGACAACGGAAATACCAACCCCGTGCAGTCCTCCAGAAACTTTGTAGCCGCCACCACCAAATTTACCCCCGGCATGGAGTACGGTCATCACAGTTTCCAATGCCGATTTTCCTGTTTGCGGGTGAATATCGGTCGGTATACCTCGGCCATCATCTGTTACAGTAACAGAAGCATCGGCTTCCAGATCCACCTCCACATGGGTGCAGTGCCCCGCCAAAGCCTCATCAATCGAGTTGTCCACCACCTCGTACACCAAATGGTGAAGTCCTCGCGGACCAGTGGAACCAATATACATCCCCGGTCGTTTGCGGACGGGTTCCAGACCTTCCAGAACTTGAATCTGTTCGGCACTGTAACTGCTCGTCATGAAAATTCTCCTGATAAGTGGGGGTGAAATTCGCCAAAAAGCGAAAAAGTCCAAAACACTCAAAAATTCTAACACAAAAGCCTTATAGGCGACTGTAGGGCAATTTGATGAGAAATTCAAATAGGGGTTGCAGTCCCCTGTTTAGGAGAGGAGATGGGGAGGTGGGGAGATGCGGAGTGGGGGAGTGGGGGAGTGGGGGAAGATAAGAAACAAATGACAAATGACTAATGACTAATGACTAAATTAATTGTGATTTGTGGTGCAACGGCAACAGGTAAGTCGGGTTTAGCATTGGCATTAGCAATGCGATTACGTACTGTAATTCTGAGCGCAGACTCCCGTCAAGTATACAGGGAATTTGATATCGGTACAGCAAAACCAAGCCCAGCTGAACAAAAATTAGTACCGCACTATTTGATAGATATATGCAATCCCACAGAAACCATGACGGTAGCAGATTACCAAGACCAAGCACAAGCCCTAATAGCAAGACACGGGGACTTCTCCCACTCTCCCACTCCTCCCCTCCTCCTCGTGGGTGGTACTGGCTTATACATTCGCTCAATTGTGCAGGGTATGAAAATTCCCAGAGTAGCACCGCAACAGGAATTGCGATCGCAACT
Source organism: Fischerella sp. PCC 9605 (assembly GCF_000517105.1). Lineage (GTDB taxonomy): Bacteria > Cyanobacteriota > Cyanobacteriia > Cyanobacteriales > Nostocaceae > PCC9605. The sequence goes on from NZ_KI912148.1 coordinate 1,914,939, forward strand.
CGAAGCACTTGGTCAGATGCAACTTTACGCCATGCTACAACAAGTTGATCCGGTTGCAGCAGCAAAGATTCACCCTAACGATCCAGTGCGGACTTTAAGAGCATTAGAGGTATTTTACGTCACTGGTCGTCCGATTTCTGAGCAACAAGGAGAAAACCCCCCTAACTATCCCATTTTGCAGATTGGTTTAGATTGTGATTCTACTCACCTCACCCATCGCATTACCCAGCGAACTGAACAGATGATCGCAGATGGTTTGGTAGCTGAGGTGGAATATCTTTGCCATAAATATGGTGCTGACTTGCCTTTACTAAATACATTGGGATATCAAGAAATAAAACAGTATTTGGCTGGGGATATCTCTTTAGATCAAGCCAAAGAATTAACAGTTTTACACACGCGGCAATTTGCCAAACGTCAACGCACCTGGTTTCGCGCCTATCCACAAATTGAATGGTTTGATGCAGAAAAACCAGATTTATTAGAAAAAGTGTGGCAGCGAGTGCAATACTTTATGATTAATTCCTAACTCCATGTTGAAATTACTCTTACCCAATCATCATTATGGACAATCAAATTACAACTGTCTTTTGGATTCTTAGTCTTGTTATTGTTTTATTTATAATCATTTTAGCATATTTAATTGCTATTCCTAGCAGACCCTCTGATGTATTGAAAAAAATATTGAATACATTGAAACTTTCCAAAGATATAAAACAAGATAATTACCCTCCTTATTATTGGCATAAAAAAAGTCAGTTTGAAAAATTACCTAAATCTGAATCTGATATTATCATGTTGGGTGATAGTATTACTGACGAAGGTGAATGGACAGAATTACTTGAAAATTTTAATGTCAGAAATAGAGGGATTTCCGGTGATACAACGGAGAGAATATTATATCGTTTAAATACAATATTAGAATTAAATCCAAGACAGGTTTTCTTAATGGTAGGCATTAATGATTTGATCAATACTCGTCAATCAATCGCGCAAGTTTTAGAAGCATATCAAAAAATTTTGAGCGAATTTCGAGAAAAAACACCAAATACAGAAATTTTTATTCAGAGTGTTTTACCTGTAAATAATCAAGTTTATCAATATTGGCAAGATAATAACAATGTCTTAAAATTTAATACAGGCTTAAGAGAGCTTGCCAAACAGTTTAATTATCAATATATAGACTTATTTTATCATTTATCAGACTCCCAAAATCAATTGGATGCTCAATACACTGTAGATGGACTACATTTGAATGGTCAAGCATACTTGGTTTGGAAGTCAGTGATTGAAAAATATATAACAGATATCGAAAGATAAAAGAGTGGTTGTTTGTTGGTTGTTGGTTGTTGGTTGTTGGTTGGAAGAGGTAAAGAGTAAGCTATATTTATTTGATTAAGAACTACTTATTTTGGTTGAGAACTCAGCATCTAAACCATCACTTTTGAGATGACCATCTTCCATGTAAACAATGCGATCGCCAATATCTAAAATGCGGTTATCGTGCGTAACCATTAAGATAGTACAACTCTGCTCTTTCGCTAGTTTATGCATCAATTCCACCACATCTCGCCCAGACTTTTTATCAAGTGCAGCCGTAGGTTCATCTGCTAAAACTATTTTGGGGTGACTAACTAAAGCACGAGCGATCGCTACCCTTTGTCGCTGTCCACCTGACAAATTTTCAGCGTAATAATTCACGCGATCTTCCAAACCAACTTGTTCTAAAATAGCACTAGCTTTTGCATCTAAATCTTCATCTAATATCTCTTCATGTAATTCCAGAGACATTCGCACGTTTTGTTTTGCAGTTAAAAATGTCATCAGGTTATGTGCCTGAAATATATAACCAATCTGTCGGCGAATCTGTGTTAGCTGTCGCTTGCTAGCTCCACACATTTCTTGATTCAATATTTTCATATTACCTTCTTGAGCAGAACGCAAGCCACCCATCAAAGTCAGCAAGGTAGTTTTGCCTGAGCCAGATGGCCCGGTCATAATTACAATTTCTCCTGGATAAATATCTAAATTTATATCAAATAATACTTGCTTGCGAAGATTACCTTGACCAAAGTAATGATTAAGATGACGAGCAGAAATAACTGGTTTCATAATTGTTAGTGGTTAGTAGTTAGTGGTTAGTTGTCGGTTGTTCTTTGTCCAATGACTAATGACCAATGACCAATGACTAATGACTAATGACCATCTTTTAAAACATATCAGCGGGGTCAGCAGCGCGAAGTTTTCGCATCGCAATTACCCCAGAAACACTGCACATAACAATTGTTAGTGACAGCACGAACACAGCACGGTCAAGTTTCATGCCAATAGGTATTAAAGTCGCAGCGTAGGTGATCTGATACAGCCCCATAGACAGCGCCATTCCTGGTATAAATCCTAACGCTGCTAGCAATAGAGCTTCTTGCATCAGCATAGCCATGAGATAGCGATCGCTATATCCCATTGCTTTGAGAGTGGCATACTCTGGTAAGTGATCGGAAACGTCAGCGTAGAGAATCTGGTAAACAATCACAATCCCAACGATGAATCCTACCGCCACTCCCAAACCGAAGATAAACCCAATTCCCTGATTACCCCAATAATTAATTTCTATCTGGGCAAATTCTTGAGGAGTTAGCACTTTCACATCTTTCGGCAAACTTGCTTGCAGTTGCGATCGCACTTTTTGCACATTTGCACCTGGTTTCAAGTTAATCAACCCAACTGCTATTTGATTTGGCTGGTAGTTAGGAAAAAGTTTTAGGAACGTAGAATCACTGCTAATAATGTTACCATCGGCACCAAAAGACGCACCTAGCTGAAATAAGCCTACCGTTTGCACTGTTTGCCGATTCACTTCAGCTTCTACAGTTCCATGCTGTTTTACCAAGTTGGGAATGGGGCCGTATTCTGGTCGAGAAGCGCGATCAAATAACACCCGATTCAATAACTTCAGTTGATCTAGGTGTTGGTTCACCTCGGGAAGGTTAAAAGGTGGATTTGCTGGATCAATTCCCCACACCAAAATCCCACGACTGAAGCGAGTTTCCGAATTGCGCCATTGAGCGATATCAATATATAAAGGACGAACAGACTTTACCCCGTCATAAGCCAAGGTTTGCTGCAACCTTTCTCTAGGAAAGCTTTTAACGTAGAACAGCGTTTGGAATTGGGGATTAATCAAAACTAAATCCGCTTGTAGATTTTGGTGAGGCTTCGTGGCGCTATCAAACAGCGCATCTAATAGTCCCAGTTGCACAAACATCAGCATGTCGGCAAAGGCTATCCCCGCTAGCGCCACCGCCAAGCGCGTTTTTTCTTTTTTTAATTGCAGCCATGCCAGGGGGGTGCGGCGAAATAGTTTGTGAAGCATAGTGATAATCCTTTGGGGATAGGGAGATGGGGAGAGTGGGAGAGAGAGAAATAACCACTAACTACTAACTACTAACCAATGTAGAGACGTGCCATGGCACGTCTCTACAACTGACTAATGACTTGCTTCGGCGATCGCTTCATCGTCCACAGTTGGGAACCCCCCTTTGGTAATTCAACGGTTCTCAAAACTTCAAAACCATGTTTCTGATAGAAGCGGACGGCTTTTTCTGTAGTAGTCTGAAGATAGCAAGGCAATCCCTCAGTATCTGCCTGTTTGAGGACGGGTTGCAGAAGTAAACTACCAATTCCTTGCCCCTGATAAGCAGGTGCAACACCAAGCATCTCTAGATAGTAATGTGGCTGGGACATGTCACGTTTATGGTTTTCATCCAGTGTGGAGAATAGCGACATAAATCGCCCTACTCTATGCCAACCAACTTGGAAAGGTAAGGCAAGCGTCGAAAAATATTCAGGTTAGAATTTCCTGGAGGTGTCCAGGCTGCAACACCTTTCAAATTACCTGCCGTCGTGTATATATGGTTGTAAGGCAGGCTATAGCGCAAGCCTGTCTTAAAGTTCCACTTGAGGATATTCTCTCTTGAGTTTTCAGGAATAAAACGAAATATCGGATCGTCATAAAATGCATTTGCCAGAATTTCACTTGCCTCGTCAATTTGCGATTTTTTCAGAAGTACAATTTCAGCAGTCATCATAGTTTTCACCACAACAAATCATTGAGAAATTGGTAAACACGTACAAAGTCAATCTTTGTCATTGCCAGCAACAAGCGTACTTTTTCTCTATCTCGTTCGATTCCACAGCAGTAAACGATTTTGCAACTAGCAATAACCAGTGTTGTCCAAGGGTAGGTTTTTCTTTGGAACAGCCGAAACCAAAACCGGGAAGTTCTACAAGACTGAATCCTCATATTCTGTAGATGTAGTGAGTCTAGTGCTAACTTTTTGCTTTTCTAACTGGCGCTGTCGCATAAGTAAAAACAAGGGAAGCGCAAACGAAACTCCAACCGTAAGAGTGCTGACAACAAAAACCCAGAGATATCGCATCCCTAGGGCGTGTTTTCAAACTCCTAAATGTCATTCTGAGCGAAATGAAATGAAGCGAAGAATCTCGTAAAAATCAGGGTTATAGAGATGCTTCACTACGCTGTCGCTTCGTACCCTACGGGAAGGCTACGCCTACAGCATGACAAAACTGATACTTTGAAAACACACCCTAGGCGCGTCCCTTCCCAAAACACAAACACCAAAAGAACTAGCCCTGAGACAATTACATCCAGACCAAAAGAGGCACAAATGTGGTTGGCAAACATCAATTCAAAAAACAGCTTGATGTCAAAACCGTGGTCTAAAAGAAACATAACTAACGGAGAGTAGGGTAGGGCAAAGCCAAGAATGCAAAGTAGCAAGTAGATTCCTTGAAGCATGTTGAGAACCTCTTTTGATTGATTGCACTTATATCAAACATTCGTTATAAATTAGGACAAAAAAACTTTACAATTCAATCGCTGTCTGTACCTGTAAGTTAGTCAAGGCACTGACTCGCTTGCTATCTTCGGGGTTGAGGTGGATTTTGACTTCTACGACGCGGCGATCCAGATTTTCTCCTGGTTGATTGCTGAAGACGTTTTGTCTGTTAACTTGTAACCCTATCTGTGCAACAGTTCCTTGCAATTCCCCAGAAAATGCTTGACCGGTAATTACAGCCTGCTGTCCAAGTTGAACTTTGCCGATGTCTGTTTGATAAACCTCTGCTACTACTAACATCTGGTTGGTTTGTCCCAAATCGGCAATCCCAGCATCAGCGATTTTCTCTCCTGTTCGTGTGTGAATTTTGATAATTTGCCCTGCGATCGGTGCGCGGATATAAGCTTGTTCTAGGTTAGTTTGTGCCTGTCTCAATGCTGCGATCGCATTATCTACCTCTGCTTGTGCCGCCTGCACATCCACAGGACGAACTTCAGAAATTTGGTTGAGAGTTGCTCTTGCTGATTTTAATTCTTCTTGTCGAGATGTCTGGATGCGTTTAAGGTTTGCTTGTGCCTCAGCAAGTTCTTGCTGTCGGGATGCTTGGATGCGTTTGAGGTTGGCTTGTGCTTCGTTAAATTGTTGCTGTGCTGTTTGCAAAGCCAAGCGTTTACTGTCTAGTAAAGATGTAGAAATTGCTCCCTCTTGATACAGTGTTTGATAGCGTTGGAATTCCAAGTTGGCATTTGTTAGTTCCGCTGTTAGACGCGCCATGTTTGCTTTTTGGGCTTGGACTTCTGTTTGTTGTTCTGCTGCCAAACGGGCGATCGCTGCTTTTTGTGCCTCAATTTCTGTTGCTTGTTCTGCTTGAACTCGGCTGATATTTGCTTGCTGTGCCTGAATTTCTCCGGTTTTTGCCCCTGCTTTTACCTGTGCTAATTTGGCTTGGCTGATCTTCAGTTGTTCTTTTGCCTGTGCTAAGGCATCTTGCAAGCGTTTTTGAGAATCCAAAATTGCTAACACTTGTCCCGCTTGCACGCGATCGCCTTCTTTGACAAGCCACTTAGCCAGGCGATCGCCATCCAGCGCCAAAGGTGCAGACAAGTGAATCACTTCTCCTGCTGGTTCCAAGCGTCCGAGGGCTGTGACTTTTTTGACAGGGGGAGGAGTATCTGTGGTTGGAGGCTCGGACTTAGTGATTAAGCTGTATTGAGAAATGCCGTAAAAGGCGATCGCGCCAGTAATTGCAGTAGCAGTTATTACCAAAAAAATCAACCGCTGTCCTGGAGATTTTGAGAAAAATTGTTGAGCCATATTTCTTCTTCAACTTAAGCATTTAAATGAGAGTGACTGCATAATTGAAGCTGACGATAGATTTTTTTGTGTTTATCCCCCCACATGCTTTCTTCACGAATAATATGAAAGCCATATTTCTCATAAAGAGTCTGTGCAGTAGCTTCGTTTGGATCGGTAGATGTGTATAGTCTGAGAAATTTTTTACCTGTTGCCTTTGTTTTGTTAATAGCAAACTCTAACAATTTTTTCCCAATTCCTTGTCCTCTAAACAGAGGATCTACACAAAGCCATCCCAGCCAATTAGCTTCAGCTTCATCTCGCTTGTAGCAATATAAGCCTGTAATTCCGATAACTTTATTGGAATTTTCATCAATGGCAACCCAATACTTTAGCTGACTTACTCCAGCCCAGAAAAATCCTATTTTATAAAGCCAATTATCCTGAAATAAACTTGCTCTAAGACTGGCTTTTTCTAGAATGCTTTGGTATGGAAAGACTATGTCTACTAGATTAATTGCCTCATCAAGAGTTTGAGGAGATAAAGGTTTGATTAGCATAGCTTTCTGTACTTTTAACAACACAAGCTAATCATATTTTATACTAGCTTTTTGATGATTCAAATAACTTGTTAACATGTTCACTAGCAATTCCTCCTGTTGGGCATAAGAAATGGTTTCACCTTCATACATTCGCCCTACCAGCAAACCGCTGACAAAAATCATTACAAACTCAGATAAAGCTTTATCTTTTATTTGCAAATAGTCAGCAATAGCCTGTCTCGTGTATTCCCAACTTTTTCTCAGGATTTGATTATTCAATATCTCAGTTCGTTCTTGTTGCTGATAGAAATCAAACCCCAGCAGAGTTTGTTTAAAAAAATAATCTTCGTTTTTGACCATAAAATTAAATAAGGCTTTGATACGCTCTGGTAAAGTTTTGGCATCTCCTGCCTCAGCAAGAAAATTCAAAATGTCCTGCTGTGTTTGCTCTTCGACTAACTGCAAATACAAAGCTTCTTTACTGGGAAAATAATGATACAACGTTCCCGTAGAAACCCTTAGCTCTTTGGCTATCTCTCGCATGGTGATAGAGGCATAACCCTTCTGGGCAAATAGGTCAAAGGATTTCATCAACAATTCTTTGCGGTATTGTTCACGATCAACAATCTTGGGCATTACGAGAAAAATATTTATATCGAACGTTAGTTATATAATAAGTTATAAAGAAAAATTTGAAAAGGTAGTTGACTGATTTTTTTTACCCAATCTCTACAGAGTGTCTGGATCTATGCCTAGCGATCGCAGTTTCTGTGCTAATTTTTGAGCGCGTTGTTCAGCGACTTCAGCACGTTCATCTCCAGTCGCTAGCAGCGTACCATCTTGGTAGCACCAGCGTAACCACACATCTTGTCTACCTTCAAATTCGCCTTGCCAGAGAGTTAAACCTAAACCGACTTGTTCTAACCAAGTTTCTGTAGTTTCAAAATAGCGCCTACCGCGAATTTCATAAACACGCAACGCCTGTTCTGATAATTGTTGGGTGGGGTCGTATACTACGTAGTAACTCGCCCGCATGTGTTCGTAAGTTTTTAGTTTACTGCCTAGTTCATCACCTTCTTTGTTAGAAACTATTTCAATCACCACCTCCGGTGGCTTGCCAAACTTCCAAAGCATATAACAACGGTTTTGTTTCTCCCACCAGTTATCAGCCACTTGGACATCTAAGCTAAGAAAAACATCAGGTACAATTGGAGGCTGTCCGTCAGTATGATATATGCCAACGTTAGCCTCGGCTAAAAAAGTTTGGTTTTGTAATGAACTGTAAAGAGAGCTAACTAACAGGCGTTGTTGTTTAGCAGAAGCAAAATTATCTACAGGTGTATCATCTTCAGTAACTAGCTGGCTAGCATCTGGCACATAATAATCATCATTATTGATTAAAAGTTGCTCAACCATGAGTTTACCCACCACTTGAGAGCGATATTTCTAGGTTAGTTGATTCAATAAAACACCTGTAACAATATTAATTAGACCAACTCACACAAGCGATCGCATCGCATCTTTCCACAAAACCTATGCTCACCCAAGACAAACAACAACGCAACTGGCAACCCATCATCAAAGAATTCGAGGCTGTAGTTGGCAAAAATGGGGTAGTGCAACGCCGTGAAGAACTCATTACCTATGAGTGCGATGGACTCACCAGCTATCGCCAACGTCCGGCGGTAGTGGTGTTACCCAGAACTACAGAACAAGTGGCGGCGGTGGTGAAGATATGCAATAAATACTCTGTCCCCTTTATAGCCCGTGGTTCTGGTACAGGTTTATCGGGTGGTGCTTTGCCGATAGAAAATAGCGTTTTGATTGTCACTTCATTGATGCGGCAAATTTTGAGTGTAGATTTAGAAAACCAGCGCGTTGTTGTGCAACCAGGGGTGATTAATAACTGGGTAACGCAAACAGTCAGTGGCGCTGGTTTCTACTATGCTCCCGATCCCTCCAGTCAAATCATCTGTTCTATCGGTGGTAACGTTGCTGAAAACTCCGGTGGAGTACATTGTCTCAAGTATGGTGTCACCACCAATCACGTTTTAGGGTTAAAAATCGTCACTGCTGAAGGTGAAATTCTAGACTTGGGCGGAGAAATTCCCGAAATGCCTGGTTACGATTTAACGGGTATATTTGTTGGTTCGGAAGGCACGCTGGGTATTGCCACAGAAATTACGCTTAGAATTCTCAAAAGTGCGGAATCAATCTGCGTACTTTTAGCAGATTTTACTAGTATTGAAGCAGCAGGGGCAAGTGTTTCTGATATCATCAGTGCAGGGATTATTCCTGGTGGTATGGAAATTATGGATAATCTCAGCATTAATGCAGTGGAAGATGTGACAGCCTTAAATGTTTATCCCCGTGATGCAACGGCAATTTTGTTAGTAGAAATTGATGGTTTGGCAGTAGAAGTTGCAGCGAATAAACAAAGAGTAGCGGAAATTTGTAAACAGAATGGTGCGCGTAATGTTACTTCTGCTAGAGATCCAGATCAGCGCTTAAAATTATGGAAAGGACGCAAAGCTGCCTTTGCCGCTGCTGGACATTTAAGTCCTGATTATTACGTGCAAGATGGAGTTATTCCTCGTACTCAACTGCCTTATGTACTGCAAGAGATTGAGGCATTGAGTCAGAAATACGGTTATCGCATTGCCAATGTATTTCATGCTGGTGATGGCAATCTTCACCCACTGATTCTTTATGATAACTCTGTTCCAGGTGCATTAGAGATAGTGGAAGAAGTAGGGGGGGAAATTCTTAAGTTATGCGTGAAAGTTGGTGGCAGTATTTCTGGTGAACATGGCATTGGTGCAGATAAAAAATGCTATATGCCGGAGATGTTCACGGAAGCTGATTTAGAAACTATGCAATGGGTACGCCAAGTTTTTAATCCTAAAGGTTTAGCCAATCCAGAGAAAATTTTTCCGACTCCGCGTACTTGTGGGGAAGCAGCAAGAGCTTTGGGCGAGAGTGCCAAAAATATTGAAGGAGTTGAAAGATTTTAAATGAATTAGTACAGCTTTGCGTAAAAGAGTAGTGATTGAAAACGCACTAGCAGCGCAGAGTCTTGTGCAAAAATTTCGCTATGAACTTATGTGTGGTGGAGGAGATATTTTAGTTGCGATCGCTAAACTCGGCACTCAAAAAAATTGAAAAATTGCAATCATAATTTCTTCCAAAACAAATCTATAATCTCTAGAAACTATGCTTGACAACCTTTACCAAAATCATATTTTTTATTAGCTGTAGTCATCATTAACAATATTACCAGAATAATAAAAACTAACATGTTAAGTTAATAAGTGTTACTTTATACTATTTGAATTTATTATAAACGTTATACTATTTCTCAGGTTCTACCTGGGAATTACTTAGAAGTGGCTCTGCCACTTCTTTTTCTGAAACCGAAGTACTTTATATCCGAACTCAACTGTTCGCTTTGGCTTATGAGTATGCTTAAAGGTAGGCGTTTCTAGCTTGGTATGGGAATGGCGATCGCAAACTTGGTTCCCTAGCAGAAGATAAGATTTTTCTCATCATTCAAAAACACTGCTCAGTAACTATATTGATGAGTCAAACAATCTTCTTGTACTATAGAGCCTCCTACAGAAATTTTTTTGCAACATAACCATAATAAAACCGTGGTTTGTGAAAGTTAACCACGGTTTTGAATTGTTAAACTTTACTTTTTACCAGTGCTAACAGATGCTTAATCACGGCTATTTAGAGCGATTAGCAATCGTAAGATGAAGATGAAAAGGTTGATGTAAGTCAAGTACATCGACAAAGCCGCAGGTAGGTACTGATCGTTGCGGTAGGTGCGTGGCAGGATGTAAAAATCGACTACAGATACCCCAACAAACAGAAATACACCTAAACCAGAAATGCCTATTTCTAGCCAACCTGGGGTATAGACGCCAAACAAAGCAAATAAGAATTGCAACAAACAGACAACAACTAAGGCGATAATGCCCAGATTGATGGTTTTTGTCAAAGCCATGCCATCATCGTCAGAGAGATTTGAACCAATCTGACGGGCGACAATAAAGGTTATACCACAACCGAGAGCTGACAAAGTAATTCCTTGAATGCCTACACCCTCTGTTCTCAGCGCCACAAATACCAAGCCACTCAGGGTATATCCAGACAAAAGGCTGTAGGTTGCAAGCATTGGCAGTGCAACGCTGTTTTTGCCTTTTTCGGCGACGTTTCGGGCAACAAAGAACAGAATTAATTCCAATACAACCGCACCGATAAAGGTGGGAAAGAAAAGTCCGGGGTTAGCACGGATAACTCCCAAACCGCCGTAGGTTCCTACTGCTGTTAATACCAAACCGCCTCCCACGTAAGGAAGGGCGTTGGCAATTACATTTGGCCCTACCAGGGCGTGAGTTTTAGCCTCACGGATAGCGTCACGGAAGTTACTACTACTGCTCATATTTCACAATTCGCCTTTGTATGACAATATTGCTGACTATTCTCATTTTTATCCATATTTTCAGCAAAAACGCCAGTATGTGACTACTTTTGCTGTTCACTGTTTGAGTGGAGATAGGGAACGGGGAACGGTATTAGGGTAGTCACCAATTTCATACTGATTTTATTTCTATGTGCCAAACTTAAGCATTGTTGAGTTCTGAACTTAGCAGCCTGAAATGTTCAATGCTATTCTATGGCGATCGCCCTATGCCAAAATCGCGACTCAAATACAAACTCCGAAAAGAGAACAAAAGACGCTGAATTTTATCTTTGCACGGAGAGCAAGTGAAGTGCAAGTTTACTTTTATTAACTAATTTGTATGATACTGAGAAGAATTTCAATGAAATATTCTATTACTGGAATTGCTGCGATCGCAGCTTTATTACTAACTCAAGGTTGCTCGTCAGTTGTTAAATCTGGAGAAACTTCTTCCCAGGGAAACACAACGGCACAAATCGATCGTGATGGGCACTCAAACAATAACCACGGCGGACACTCGAATGAACAAATGCATCATGATGGGCATTCAAATAATCACCAAAGTGATAAATCAACTATCACTGAAGCAAAATTAACTGCTCCTAAAAATATTGTTCCCAATCAATCCGTGCCTTTGGTTATTGATATTCAAGACTCTCAGGGAAAATCTGTCACCAAATTTGAGACATTTCAAGAAAAATTGATGCACTTAATCGTTGTTAGTGATGACCTGAAATTTTTCGATCACTTACACCCAAATTACAAAGGTAATGGGCGTTTTGAAGTTAATGCTAATTTTCCTGAACCTAATAATTACACTATTTTCGGCGATTACAAGCCCTCTGGGATAGATGAACGGGTTAATGTTATGAAGCTAACAGTTCCCGGTTCAACTCCACTCCCTCAAGATTTGGCAAAATATAGTAATACTAAAATATTACCTGATACCAAGATAAACTTGAATTTTTCTCAGCCAAATCTTAAAGCTGGTCAAGAAGTCACCTTGAAGTTTGATTTAAACGAAGCTACTAATAATCAGCCTATCAAGGATTTAAAGCCATACTTGGGAGAAAAAGGACATTTAGTCATTATCAAAAGTTCTTCTCCGTTAACTGTATCTGATTATATTCATGCTCATGCTCTCAAAAATTCTCCTGATGGGCAAGTGCAGTTTGTAACTAGCTTTCCCCAATCAGGGACATACAAACTTTGGATGCAGTTTAATCGCAATGGCAAAGTTAACACTGCTGATTTTTGGGTAAATGTGCAATAGGTTAGTAGATAGTTAGTGGTTAGTAGTTAGTAGTTAGTAGTTAGTAGGGGCGTTTTTGGGTAATTATGTTTCAGACACATATTCCCGATTTCTTAGAGGATACAGCTGGCGAATCAAGGGTATCATCCCTCATTGAAAGATTTTTCGTCATTCCATCAGATGTAGAGACGCGAAATTTCGCGTCTCTACAAACCAATTTTGCACCACTTGCAACAGCCCCAGTCGGAGGTTCTTGTTGAGAATTGTGCAAAATGTCAACTACATCAAAATAAGTCAGGAAAGTGCACAATCATCATAGAAGTTTTGGGATGGGAACGGGCGATCGCCTCTGGTTCTCTTCCCAAAGCGGGTTGACCGAAATGATGGGTACTTTCAACCAAGATCAATAGGTCGTTGGTTTTCAGCGATGCTGAGATTTTTCTGGTTGGATTTCCCTGTACTTGTTGGATCGGAAATTCGCTGTTAACAAACACAGATTGCAGGTCGTAGGAAGGTTTTGTTGGTTCAAGAAAGACCTGCATAACTTGCACTGGAGACTTAAGTGCTTCTGAAAGAATTTTCGTTAAACCGAGAGTTTGGCGCAGTGCGTTAGCAGAAATTTTGCGATCGCTCAAAGCTAAAAACACTCGTTGGGTATTCTCAATTGGCTGAGAAAAACGAGTAATCAGTACGGGTACTGTTGACCGGCGCACGATATTGTCGATTACACTACCGAAGAAATTTTCTCGGTAGGTCGAATAACCTTTCCAACCACAAATTACCAGACTAGCATCTCTTTCTTGTGCCGCTCGCAAAATGCCTAAATCAATAGAATCATCGATACGACCGATGGGTTCAACGCTAGTAACAGCAGCGTGAGCAAGGGTTTCGGCGACCTCCAGCAAGCGTTTTTGTTGTGTCTTTGCTGCTACGGCAACAAATCCATTTTTGTCTGAGATGATCACATGCAGTGGCAATAAAGTGCCGTTCCCGTGTTTGGTAAGGATAATTGCCAAATTTAGTAAGTTATCCTCTGTGTTGGGGTTAGCAACCGGGACTAAAACCCGATTTGCCAAATTATTTACTGTAACCGCATTCTCCAATTGTTCTGAATTAGAAGTAGCAGTATGGGCAGGTTCTTGCTGAATTTTTCTTCCCCAACGCTCGGTAATCCAGGGAGACATAACACAGCTTACCAGTATCATTCCGATAATTCCATTCACTGTCACCTCATCCACAAGCTTGATGTCAAAAGCGACTGTGATCGCTGCTAGCGTTGAAGCTGCTTGGGCAACTGAAAGCCCAAACATCACCATCGTACTGGGAATTTTCCAGTTAAATATCTTTGCCGTTCCCCAAGCTGCCAGAAACTTACTAGCGATTTCTGCTGCAATCATCACCACAGCAACCAAAATCCCACGGGCGTCTTTGACGAGGATGAGGGGATTCACTAACATTCCCACAGAAATGAGGAAAAATGGCACAAACAGTGTATTGCCGATAAACTGAATCCGATTCATCAAGGGACTCATCTGGGGAATAATTTGAGTAATCGCTACCCCAGCCAAGAATGCCCCTACAATCGGCTCAATTTCAATTAAATTAGCAATATAAGAAACAATAAACAGAGCCGCTAACACAAACAAAAATTCTGCCCCTTCGTCGTGTCCAAAGCGGCGAAAAAACCAACGCCCGAGATTCGGTACTCCCCAGAGGGTAGCAAAAGTATAGATAGCCAAAGATGGAATCAAAAATAACCAAAAACTGATTGTTAAATTACCCTGGTTAGCTTTCACCACAATTGCTAGTACCAACAGTGCTAGCACATTTGTGATTAGCGTACCTCCCAGCGTTGCTGTCACAACCTGATTCCGCATAATCCCCAGCTTGGAGAGAACAGGTAAAGCCAAAAGCGTATGGGAAGCAAAACAAGACGCCACTAACACCGATGCTAAAAAGCTATATCCCAAAGGCAACATAACTGCTGTACCTACGACCATTGGAATTGCAAACGTTGCCAGTCCAAAGGTCAAAGCTTTATTAGCGTTGCGTTTGAGGTCGTCCAAACTAGTTTCCAGTCCACCCAGAAACATCAAAAACAGTAACCCAACTGTGCCAAGCAACTCTATTGTTTTGTCTCGTTCCAGCAAACCCAAACCGTAAGGCCCAACAATTACCCCTGCCAAAATCAAGCCAATAATTCCTGGCATTCTCAACCGCTCAAATAATAGCGGCGCGACGAGCATAATTGCCAGAATAATCAGGAAGATCGCAACAGGATCGGTGATTGGTCTAAATATCTGTGCAAGCACAGGTGCAAAAACTAACGGTTGAGTTAAGCTTGCTTCCCAAAACTCCAAATGCTGTAGATAAGTGTTCACAAGGGCTACCCGCCAGAACATTGCTACAATTCTTTTGTGTTTATAAACGAGTTGCATTCCTGGTGAAACTACCGAAGGAATAATTTTGAATGTGAAAAATATAAAATCCTGCTAGGTAGGGATAATTGCAGGACTTTGAGATACATCCCCAGTAGGATTTTCACTCACATAAACCACGATGTAGCACATTCCTCATGAAAGCACTGGAAGCCTACAACCTCAAGAAGATATACCGCCAGAATCACCAAAATTTTCCAGCAGTCCAGAACGTTTCCTTAACCATTGCGCCGGGTGAATTGTTAGCATTCCTTGGCCCTAATGGTGCGGGCAAGACGACGACGATTAAAATGATCGCCGGACTAATTCAACCGGATGCTGGTTCGGTAAGAATAGCCGGAAGTGACCCTCACCGCAACCCAGCAGCGCTGCAAAAATTAGGTGCAGTGCTGGAAGGAAACCGCAACCTCTACTGGCGACTATCTCCTGAAGAAAATTTGGAATATTTCGGAGTGCTGTTCCTGACTGACTCGACGACAAGCACGCCAGTCAGGAACAGCACTTTTAGAAAGATTTGGGTTAATGCACAAACGCCATACCCCAGTGCAGCAACTTTCACGGGGAATGCAGCAGAAGTTAGCATTTGCAGTGGCATTAGTTCATCAACCCCAGCTTTTATTATTAGATGAACCAACTTTAGGACTCGATGTAGAAGCAACAGAAGATGTGAAAATTTTGGTGCGAGAAATTGCCGCGTGTGGTTGCGCTATTTTGTTGACGACTCACCAATTGGCAATAGCTGAAGAACTTTCTGAGCGCGTTGCTATTATCCAAAAAGGTGAAATTTTAGCAGAATCACCAACTGCTGAACTTATCCGTCAATTTTCCGGCACAGCTTACAAAATTGAAATGAAAGTTGCACTCGATGAATCACGAATCAAAGAATTAGAAACAATTGGTGCAAACGTTGAAGATGGACAAATAATTTACCTCAGAAAGCAAGAATTGCTCTACAAAGTCCTAGAAATTCTCAAACCTCTACCACTGCATCGCGTGGAAAATGAAGAAGCAGACCTTACAGAAATCTTTTTAAAGATAGTTAGAGAAGGAAGAAGTAGGGATGTTTGAATTGTTTCTCGCAGAGTTACGCCGCACTTGGATTCAATTTCGTCGCTACCCAGTTGAAGCGATCGCCGAAATTTTTGTCTATTCTGCTGTCTTTTATGGACTTTTCTTAAGCGCCCGCTACATTGCTGGCCCCACTTTCCAATTAGGTAACAGGCTCGACTCCATTGTTATCGGCTATGTACTTTGGAATTTGATGTTGTTCATCATAACGGACATCGCTGGTAACTTGCAATACGAGGCGCAAACTGGCACTTTAGAACAACTCTTCCTTTCTCGGTTTGGTGCTATCAAGGTATTCTTGATGCGGACATTGGCTAGTTTGATGTTGCGGATGGTTTTTATCATCAGCATTCTATGTATTATCATGGCGCTTACTGGCAGCCGTCTCAATTTTCCCCCATCATTGCTTTTACCTTTTGTCACCGTTTTGATGGCAGGATACGGGATTGCTTTTGCAATGGGTTCTTTAGCCTTATTGTTTAAGCGTGCTGAGCGATTGTTAGTTATGTTTCAGTTTTTACTTTTGTTTTCGCTGACAACTCCCACTGAAACTTGGAAAGGATCTTTACAAATTTTGGCAAATTTACTGCCGTTGACTCCCGGCGCAGGACTGCTACGCGATTTAATGGCGAGGGGTGAAAGTTTAAATTTCACAAAGTTGGTTATAGCTTTTGTGAATGGAGGAATATATTTTGCTGTGGGTTTATTGCTTTTTCGTATTGCCGAACGTGTGGCGAAGCGGCGGGGAATATTAAGTGGTTATTAATCTGGAACCCCACCCCGCTTGCAGAGAGGGGAAATTTAGTATTAGCTAAAGTGGAGTGGTGTTCACGTAATTAAAGTTGCAGCATCTTCATCTAAAAATAAAGTTGCTTGCGTTTGTTTGCGAAGAATGGAAGCAGGACAATCTGTGCTTACATCTTCTTGCAACATCTGTTGAACTATTTTAGCTTTGTGTTGGGTTGGCGCAAGGCAGAGGATTTTTTTAGCAGAACAAATCATGGGTATAGTAACAGTAAAAGCATATTTTGGTACACTTTCTAAATTAGGAAAATGACCTTGCTTTACCTGTTGCAGATGATTCACTTGATCTAATTTCACTAATTTGACGCTATAGATATCTTGGAAATTAGCTACAGATGGTTCATTAAAAGCAATGTGTCCGTTTTCTCCTATACCCAGACAACACAGGTCAATTGGTTGTGCTTGCAGTAATTTAGTATAGCGATCGCACTCTCGTAAAGGTTCTAAAGTATCACCTTCTAGATAGTGAAATTCCCTAGGCTTTACCCGCTTCTGGACACGTTCTCGCAAATATCGCTGAAAACTAGCAGCATGATCGGCAGAAATTCCCAAATACTCATCTAAATGAAAACAGGTAATCCGCGACCAATCTACACCACCTAATGCTATTAATTCATCGAGAAATTTGATTTGAGAATTACCTGTTGCTAGCAATACAGCAGCGCTACCATTCTGCTGGAGAACATTTTGTAAATACTGGTGTGCGATTTCTGCGACATCCTGCGCTAATTCGGCTTCACAGTTATAAATCTGCACATTGAGGTCATCGAGGCGAAATATTTTTTTTGCGGCTGGCATGTGATTAGAAAGCGAAGTTTGAGGCTAGGAAACGCTTAAAAGCGCTAATCATCATCGATTGTCGTCATTTAGAACTTAATTATAGTTTTTGCTCTGATGAATCGAAAAAACTATCGTTCAGTCTCAAAAACAATGTAAACTATGTAAATAAACTTAATATTATTTAACATTGGTGAATCTATGCTGGCAGCAATTCTTTTTGACCTAGATGGAACAATTGCCAACACTGACCCCGTACACTACATAGCTTGGCGGGAAATGCTTTTAGAGTACGGCATAGAAATTGACGAAAGCTTTTATCAAACTCGAATTAGTGGCAGACTAAACCCAGTCATAATACAAGAGATTTTGCCACAATTATCACCAGAAGCAGGTGCAAAATTTGCAGAAGATAAAGAGGCTCTTTTCCGTCAAAAAGCAAAAGATATGCAGCCTTTAGCTGGGTTTTGGGAATTAATCGCATGGACGCAGAAGCATCAACTTAAACGCGCTCTCGTGACAAATGCACCGAAATTAAATGTATATTTTATGCTAGAAGTTTTAGGATTAAAAGAAACTTTTGACGTAGTTGTAATTGCAGAGGATTGCATTGCTGGTAAACCCGATCCTGCACCTTACCAAGTCGTACTGAATAAATTAGGGATAACAGCAGAAAGTGCGATCGCCCTCGAAGATTCTCCCTCTGGCATACGTTCCGCCGTTGGTGCTGGTGTTCGCACTATTGGTATTGCCTCTACCCATGACCCCAAAGTACTTGAAGAAAAGGGGGCATTTATGGTCATTCCTGATTTTACAGATTTGCAGTTGTGGACACTGCTGAATTCAGAGATAGAGACTGATTTGGTAAATGCTTAACTAACAGACTTATAGTTTGGGATCTGCACTTCGCGCGATCGCGCAAGCTTTTGTAGGGGGGAATGAGGGGGGTGGACACAGATAAACACTGATAGATCGTTCGCTTAGTACAGTATTTCATTAATTCATAGCGAATTATCCTTAGAAATACTCTGCGTTCCTCTGCGCTGCCTCTGCGCCCCTCTGCGTTTAAAAACACTACGATTTTACGCAAAGCTGTACTTAGCATTTGTGTCATCTGTTGGCGTAGGCTTTTCCAAAAACAATTGGAATGTTGCTGACAGATTCCCTGCAAATGTAAAGTAAATTCACATTAGACGAACTCCTCCGCCAAAGCCACCGCCCCCCATAACGGCGCATCATCCCCCAACGCCGCCGGAACAATCTCAAAATTCACCTCCGGTAAAGCTGTCTGGCGTGCTGTTTTTTGCAGCACACTCCACCACATCTCCCCCGCTTTCGTCACACCGCCACCCAATACAAACCTTTGTGGGTTAATCAAATTTGCGACATTACCAATACCCACCCCCAGCGCCCAAGCCGATCTGTGTAAAAATGCCTTAGCCAACTCATCACCTTGTGCTGCTGCTTCACTCAGCACCGCCCCTGTAATCAGCTGCAAATTATCTCCTACTAAACCTCGAATTATTTCTCCTACTTGGCGTCTTGGTGCTTCCTTTTCCAAAACATCTCTAGCATCCTGCGCCATATAAGGCCCCGATGCCAACCTTTCCACACATCCCCGCTTGCCACACAAACATACAGGCCCGTTGGGGTTAACAACCATGTGTCCAATTTCTCCTGCCATGCCTTCCGCACCACGCCAAGGCCTGCCGTTGAGTATCCAACCACCGCCAACGCCTGTACTGACGGTAATGTAAAACAAGCTATCATGCCCTTGACCTGCACCATAACGGTATTCACCTAACGCTGCGACGTTAGCATCGTTATCAACACTCACAGGGACGCCATATTCCTCTGCCAACAACTGCTGCAAGGGTATATTTTCCCATCCAGGGACATGATGCGATCGCCTTACCGTACCTGTAGTTGCGTTGACAGGGCCGCCAAAACTAACACCAATAGCAGCGGGTTTCCCTCCTTGCAATAGAGAATGGATGAGCGATCGCATAATTTCTAAGTCCGTGCTAGCATTTCCATTTCCAGGCGAAAAGCGACGTTCGTAACCCAGCCATTTTTGGGAAGATGCTGCATTCACCACCGCCGCTGCTAGCTTAGTACCACCAAAATCAAGCGCTAAGATTAATGTCACGGTCTTTTTAGTTATTCGGTGTTGGTTGGTCGTTGTCAGTTGTTGGTTGATGGTTCAAACAACAAACAACAAACAACATACAACAAACAACAACCATTAACTACTAACCACTAAAATCAAGCACACCATTAATAAATTGTTGTAAGCGTTGATAATGCGATCCTTTCCAATAAATTTGAGCACAGTCTTGACAGCGATGAAACTCATCAGTGGACAACAGCACGTTTTCTGGCAACTGGTCGATAACGACTTGCTTTGTCACAGGTTGTAAAGTACCATTGCAACGCAGACATCGTTGAAAAGGCGATGCTAGTTTAAATAAATCGAAACGCCGCAATACTTCCACTATTTGTTGCTGCGGGTCAGTATTTCTGACGTAGTAGCCATAAGTAACTACACTCCGCATCAAAAGACCTTTGTCGCGTGTTAAAAGAATTCGTCTTTGAGTGCTAGAAATATCTGCTAATTCTGGATCGTCATAATCATTCCGGTATAACGTGTCAAAGCCTAATAATCGTAGAGATGATGCCAATTTCCCTAAGTGAATATCTAACACAAAGCGGATGATATTTAACGGTTTAGGTCGCACTAGGCTCAAAACAGGCATGTCTGTCACTATGGAAATAGGATAGACATTGATGATGTCTCCATCTTGAACAATGTAAGAAAAATTAACTGGTTTTCCGTTCACCTCAATATAATCAACTTCAGGATGGGGAACACCAAGAGCCTCAATCATATCCTTAATAGAGGCTCTTTCCCCATAAAAATGCTCAATTTTCACCTGCCTTTTATATGGTGGAAGAAAATCGTTTAATTCTGCATGAAAGTGGAAAGTTGCCTTAGCCATAGCAACAAATCATCGACTTTTTCTATGTTCACCATAGTAACTTTTATAGATAAAAACTGGGTCATTAGCGTGAAAACTAGAAGATAAGTAGGTAACAAAGCACGTTGCTGGCAATAATTCATCATCTGCTTTTGTTTGTAAAGAGTGACAACAAAAACCTCTCAGTTTACAGAAATTTATGAGGTTATTTGCAATTATTTTTGACATATTGATAATCTTTATCTTTTAGCTCACGAGCTAAAAGCGTTGATAATCTCAGCTTTCCCTACTTTTAAACGCTTGTTAACTATGATATTACTAGTTTCTAGCAAATTCAAGAAATTCGCCGATACTAGAAGTATTAGTAAAAATTTGCATTATAATTAAGTTCGGTTAGAGTAGAAGCAGATGCTCGTGTTCGATTGCTAGTATATTCATTAGGAGGTAAAAACACCTGATGGGGTGATTTAAATCAAACCAAAGATACTGGGTAAAAATACTTCTTATGGTAGTACCCTGACCAATAAGTAATTGTTAATATTGTTATTAACTTTAAAATTAAGTTGCTTGAGGTTTAACTATTGAACCTTAACGAAGATTTAGCCTAGTTTTCTTTTTTTTCAAAATTAATTGAGAATAATTTGCAATATGCTTTTTTTGGAAGATAAATTCAACTCAGATAATGGCGAAAAATTCTTAACTAACAATGCCATACATAAAACAGTATTTATATCTACAAGAAGAGAAAATCAATTTACTCACCTAATTACTAGGGAACAGTTCACATTTGTTCTCAAGTTTCTTGAATTTAATTACTTAGATGAAAGCACTAATGGGAGGTTCATCAGCAAAAACCTAGAAGATACTCATCTCTTTAGTAGCTTCACAAAGCTACTCATTATAAAATTGGCTACTTTCATGGCTGAAATACGGTTGATAAATCCTCATGTGCAGCGAGTAAAATTTCTACAATTGCTAGTTGCAATAAAGGAATTATTTTTCCAAGTAAGGCTAAGCTCTTTTCTAAAAAATTTATTTACAGCACAAACTTTGACTGGAAATGATGTTATAACGTGGCTACCAGGATTGGACTGGAAAATAGCTATTATTCCTGTTTTCTCTCGCTTGCTAGTCCAGACGTGATTTTGTAGCCGATCGCAATGGCAAGCAGTTTTTGTGGGGAGATTGTAACTATAAGTACCATCTCTGTTTGTAATATCCTTTGTTCTTCAAGTACATCCATCACTACGTCTAGATGAATACTTTCTTTTGTTCTGATAATTCGCGAAAAGTAGGAGAAGATATTATTGGTAGTGCTTCCAATCACCAAACTTACGTCTTAGTTGAGTGTCCTACACCTTGGGTATCAGAAGCTTTTCATTCTAAATGGGTTCCAGAGAATTTGCGGATTTTAGTAGAGGAGGTTAAACGTGCAAGACTGCCGATAAAATTTCTCTTAATTGCTAATAGTTTTTCGCATAAATCAGACTATACAACCCTTTTGATCTATCAAAAACAAGAAGGGTTAAGTAATGGTTATAGCAAGCGAGAGTATAGGTTAGAAAATATCCAGCAAGTAGCAGCTGTTGTCAAGAAATATTTGTGGGGTAGAAACCCAAGTTATGAAATAGAATCAACTGCAACAAGAGATATATTAGTGTGTACTCATGGCAGTCATGATAAATGCTGCTCTAGATATGGTAATCCCTTTCATTTCCATGCAACAACTACTGTTGCTGATTTAAATTTGGAGAATGTACGAATTTGGAAATCTAGTCACTTTGGCGGACATCGTTTTGCGCCAACGGTAATAGACTTTCCAGAAGGCAGATATTACGGCAATCTCGATGAAGAACTATTTAAATCGATTTTGACTCGCACTGGCGATATTACATGCTTGCAAAAAGTCTATCGCGGCTGGGGAATTTTACCAAACTCAATTCAAGTTTTGGAAAGAGAACTTATCTTTCGTTATGGTTGGGATTGGTTTAATTATAAAGTCGCAGGTAGAATGATCGAGCCAAGTGCAGACAAAAACACGATTCGCGCTGAGCTAATTTTTGAAAAACCTGATGGTTCCCAATATAATTATCAGGCTAGGTTAGTCAAAGACGAAACACAAACTGTGAAACTGAAGGGTTCCTGTAATGCCAAGCAAGAGTTAGTGTTTGCTAAATACACAGTAGCGAGTCTTTGGCTGACTTCTACGAATTTTGTTACTTTTAGTGCTTAAGAAATTCGGGTATATCCAGATAATTCCAACATTTCCTCCAAGTGAGTGAAAGTATGTCTGTTTGATTACCTATAATCAAATCTTGAGCGCATCAGGTATGTCTTTGTGTCAGCGCGTCAATCCTTGCTAAATTTCGCGCTTACAATTGAATCGGGTTTGCAGCTAGAAACCAAGCAAAATATAGTTGACAGCACACTCAGGTAGGGGAAAGGTTAGGGTAGTGCGCGCGATCGCCACTTTTCTCAGCATTAACTAGATACACTGGCGTTTAAGCGTACTGTGAAACGACTGCCAACTCCTACCTGACTTGTGACAGCAATTAATCCATAGAAAGCAAAATGCGATCGCGTACTTATGACTTTGAGGTTTTTATCGTTATATTAAATACGCAGGTTAAAAATCTGCACAAGCCCAATAATTATTAGATAAATTGCCACAATGAAGTTAAGCAATCTGGGAAGGATGAGAATCAGTATTCCTGCTATCAGAGCAACTATTCCATTAATATTAACACTTACCTGAAGTGTATGAGTTTGTTGGGCAAGCAGAATTGGCTGATAAAACATGACTAGCTTAGTAAAATAGCGATTAATTCCTAATATTACTTCAAGAAGAAGAACACCTCACTTAGAGTATAGCCCCATTATCGAGCAAGGTTAAAGCTTGTTAAACAACAGGTTTTCAGCAGGTTGGCAAATACATAATCGTCTTCTTCTAATACCGATTCCAACTATAGTTAATGTTGCTAGGATATTCGCGGTAGGTCTAATTTTCAGAACACTCTAACACTCCCCTCACCGCTCAAGGGGAGATTTTATTTTTAAATTGCGATCGCGCTAATTTAAGTAGGTAGGTGAGAATAAAAGTAGGTATGTTAATAAATGTAAAAATTGCTGAAATCCTTACCAATGACAAATGACAAATGACGACCTTCACGAGTTAACATTATTCGTGCCAACCTACTTATCTATTCTTTTTCTGGTCGAATACTCAAGTATCGGTCTTTGCGAATGGCACTAATGACAGCCTGAATATGACTTTCTGCTGCACCCAAGCTTTTGAGGAGATGGTTTCCCACTTCAAGTGCTGCTTCAAATTCCGGTTGCACTACTTCTTTTGCACCCATCTGAGTTAAAAGATCAATTTCGCTGTCAGAGTGCGATCGCGCAATGACATCCAATCCAGGTGCTATTGCTAAGGCACGTTTGAGAAGCAACCTAGTACTAGCCGGATCTGGTAGGGCAATTGCCAAGGCTTTTGCTGTTTCCAAATGGGCTTTTTCCAGCACTAACTCGGAATCAGCATCACCAAAAATATAAGGGATTTTGTGAAACCGCAATCTTTGCACTGCTGCTTCACTATTCTCAATTACCAAGACTTGATAACCCTGACTTTGTAAAATTTTAACAATTACTTGCCCTACTCTTCCGTAACCAGCCACCACCACATGACCATTGATTTTTTCTGGTATCGATAGGGTTTTTGGTGTGGAAAACCGCCGCCAGAAATTCGCCAGTAAGGGCATGCGGGTGAAGCTATCTCCCAAGCTAGGTGCAATGTTTAGCCACGTGGGAGTTAGCACCAGGGTAATCGCTGTTGTTCCTAAAAGCAACAGATAAGTTTGTTGGGAGATGAGTCCCAATCTCAAACCTGTCAGCGCTAATACAAAAGAAAATTCACCAATTTGATTGATACCAAAACTAACGATAACAGCAGTTTTGAGAGAATAGCCAAAGCTGAGAACAATCGGCAAAACAATTGCAGCTTTGCCTAACATGACCAGTGTCACTAATCCTATAATCAGCCCTAAGTTTTCTAAGAGAATACCTGGATCGATAAGCATCCCAATCGAGGCGAAAAAAAGACTAGCAAAGGTATCACGTAGAGGCAAAACTTTAGACAGTGCTTGATCGGCATGGTCAATCTCAGAAATCATTAACCCGGCAACAAATGCCCCCATCGCCAGCGAAAGACCCAAACCAGCTGTAACCAAAGCAACTCCCAAGCATAAGGAAATGACTGCCAATAGAAACAATTCATTACTTTCGGTAGCAGCAAAACTGGCAATTAGGCGGGGTACAATCCATCGACTTAACGCGATCGCTACTGCAACAAAAACTAAGACTTTTAGAATAGCAATGCCAAGTGACCAGCCTATATTTTCTGGTTGCCTCAGGGCAGGCAAAATAGCTAATATCAAACCCAAAGCCAAATCCTGGGCAATTAAAATTGCCAGCATAATTTGACCATGTAGTGTATTAATTTCACTTTTTTCTATCAGTGTTTTCAACACTACTGCTGTCGAAGAAAGAGAAAGAACCGCGCCTAGAAAAATTCCCTGAGAAAGTCCCGATGCCCAGCCCATAACAACAGTTACAAATGCTACCAGCACGATTGTCAGCCCAATTTGCAGCAGACTTCCTCGCAGGGCAATATCCTTGACTCGTTTCAATTCTGCCAAAGAGAATTCCACACCCAAGGCAAACAGCAAAAAGGCAACACCAATTTCTGCTAAAGATTTAATTTGGGTAACTTCGCTTAATAGCTTGAAACCAAAAGGTCCTACAACCAGTCCACTTACTAAATAGCCAAGCAAAACCGGTTGACGTAGTCGATTTGCCAGATAACCTCCCAGCGCCGCAGCCCCTAAGACGATGGTGAGATCCAAAATCAAATTTTGCCCAGTTGCCATGTTTTCCGTTGGTTGCTAAACCTGTGTGAGTTACTCTCTCAGGCTAACTCGACATCAGAGTAATTATCTGGGCAACATAGAAACAATTTAGACAATAATTTTAGACAAATAGTTAAGTAGATTAGTGCAAATCAACATAACTTTGCATTATAGCTTTTAGTCGTTAGAAAAAATTTCTTAATACTTATTTACAGAGCTAATTTTATTTCTGCCTACTTAATTAGCTATTAGTAGTCTGCCACAAAGATTTTGACATGCTAAAGGAGTTCGTAGTAAGCAGCAAGCGTGCTTAAATGAGGGCTAAAGCCCTCACTACGAACCTATCAAAATTAGTGTGGTGGACTATTAGGCTTTGACATAAAAGATAGAGCAAAACATTTGCAATTCGGCTTGTGTTCTCCCTTACACGTTTGTGACACAAATGCTTTACCCTGACAAAAATGACTATGTTGTGGCTAAAAATGCCAAAAAAACTATTTTTCAGGGACTACTCCACTGGAATTTTCATCTGATGAAGGCTCGACTTGCTTTATCTGCTTCTTCATGACGATGATATAGGCTGCTAACAAAATGCTAATGAGAATACCTTCCATCGCCAACCTCCTAGGTTGTTATGTAATTACCGACAAGGCGATTGTTGAAGACCTTACTAATACATCACCACGTTTAAGGGTAATTCCTGATTGGAGTACAAATAACTTAATTTTTCTACCCCTTTATCAATCAGCAGAAACAGGAGAGTGGGGGAGTGGGGGAAGTAAGGGGAGTAGGGGGAGAATGACTATTGACTAATGACTAATGACTAATGACTCTTCAAGGCAACCTCACTGCTACACTACCTGCATGAGCTGGTAAACCTTCTGCTTCTGCAAGGGTAATCGCTGCTTTGCCTATGGTTTGTAATGCTTGTTCATCGCATTGCAAAGAAGTAATTCGCTTCATAAAATCATACACACTCAAGCCGGAAGCAAAGCGAGCTGAACGTGCGGTAGGTAACACATGATTGGGGCCGCCGACATAATCACCAATTGCTTCTGGGGTGTGGCGTCCTAAAAACATACTACCAGCACAACGAATCTGATTGGCAAGCAATTGTGGTTCGTCTACGCACAATTCCACGTGTTCTGGTGCTAGTTGATTCAACAGAGGAATGCTTTCTTCTAAATTGCTGACAATAATCACTGCACCATGTTTTTCCCAACTTGCACTAGCTACTTCTTTAGTGAGCAAGGTTTTGAGAATCTCTGCAACTGCTGCGATCGCTTTTTCGGCAAAAGTTTCTGAATCAGTAATCAAAATTGACTGGGCGCTAGGATCGTGTTCTGCTTGCGAGAGTAAATCCCAAGCAATCCACTCTGGGTTGTTCTTGCTATCGGCTACTACTAAGATTTCTGAAGGGCCAGCGATACTGTCAATTCCAACCCTGCCGAATACCTGGCGTTTGGCTTCAGCAACGTAAGCATTCCCAGGCCCGACAATTTTATCAACAGGGGCAATGGTTTCTGTACCGTAGGCTAAGGCTGCTACAGCTTGCGCTCCACCAATACCGTAGATTTCGGTAACACCTGCTACTTGGGCAGCTGCTAATACCGCAGGATTAATTTCACCACGAGGCATCGGTACTGTCATGACAATTCGTTCTAACCCAACAATTTTGGCAGGTAGTGCATTCATTAATAGAGAACTGGGGTAACTTGCCCGTCCTCCGGGTACGTAAATTCCTACTGTAGATAAGGCTACCCAGTTTAAACCTAGCTTCACGCCCACTTCATCGGTGTAGGCGATATTTTGCGGTAGTTGTTTTTGATGAAAAGCAGCAATGCGATCGGCTGCAGTTTCTAATGCTGTCTTGACATGATTGGGACATTGGGCTGCTTGCTCAACAATAAAGCGATCGCTCAAACGAAAAGACTCGGGGCTGTAGTGGTCGAAACGACTAGTATATTCCTTGATTGCTGCATCACCACGCTCTTTCACATCAGTGATAATCTCTCGTACTGTGCCACTGACATCAACCGTTGCTTCTCTTCGCTCATTGACAAATGTTTTGAATCTAACAGAAAAATCCTTGTCGGTTGTTTTCAGTAGCTGCATGGAGAGTCTCCCGGAAGTAGCGAACGTTTTGATATTACAGTCAATATTTAGTTTAAAGCGGGAGTAATAATTAAATAAGAGTCAACAGTCCAGAGTCAATAGTCAATAGCTAAAACAGTTTGGGCTCTTAAGTGTGACCTTTTGACAAATGACAAATGACCAATGACTAAGAGGCATATTATGGATTTTGAAAGCGAAGTAAACGTTAAAAATGCTGCACAAAATATAAAATTCGCTCAGCCATCCATTTCTCGTAAACCACTGGAATTGCTCAGAGATACAGAGGCTTTGTTGCGTCGTCCAACTGTCACAACACTAGCGCCTATTTTACCACCTAAGATAAGTAATAATTTGCAAATGGCCTCTTCTTTAGCAGAAGAATCTTTGAAAGAGCTAGCAGAAATTGACCTAGAGCAAATTAGTGACTGGGAATTACGACCTGCACGCATTCGTGTTGGCTTGAGTTTCGTTGGGTTTGGAGCACTGATGATTGTTTTATTACTACTCTACTTAAACAGCCTGCATCCAGAACTAACTCCAGTTGAGCAGATCGGAAAATATTGGTATCAATATGTTTGGTTTGTTTGCTTGGGCGTAGCAGGAATGTTTATTCTCGGTCGAGAAGCGATGCGTCCTACTAAAAATCTTCAAAAGCCAAACAAACGCTGAATGTGCTTGCTCTGAACTACTTCCCATATTTAATGAAGGAAATTTCAAATATGGAAACAGCTGTTTGAGAAAATTAATAACTTACGTCTGATGTGAATTATCAAAACCAATGTTATATCCAGGATTCTGGGCTTTGTAGAGACGCGAAATTTCGCGTCTCTACACCGAAAATACAAGGTTTCAGCCTCTAATTCACATTAAGCGTAACTTTGAAAAAGCTGTAGTAGAGAATGAGATAATGATTATCAAGTTTTTTGAATTTTTCCAAGAGCAATAGAAAAGACGCTTTTTATAATAATTGACTTGTCAAAAAGGAAAAAGTTGGAAATTTTCGTGAAGCGATCTCAAGGAAAGTGCTTTTTGGGGCGATTACATGAAAGTTTACGAAGATGTTTTTAACAATACCAGAACTTCTAGGGCGTCTTTGTAAATTATTCCTGCTGACTACAAATGGTTTATACGCCTTGCATTGCTGGCATTATTAGCTTGAAATTATAGGACTAGTATTTGATTTTTGAAAAGATACATAGGGGAGGCAAAAAGGGGTGTGGATTTTCCTCCCCCTTTATTGCCGTTGCGTTACGCCAAAGGCTAACGCACCATTCTATGTTTTTGGTGCCGTACTCTCGCCGATCGCACACCCTACGTATACTTAGATTTTTTCAATAATCAAACCGGATTCCTATAACAGAAATCAAGCTCAGGTAATTAACGGTAAGTAAATAACATCAGCAACAGTTTTTGCAAGCAAAGGCGATGCCAGAGCAGGAAGATTAATGATGAAAATATAAAATTTCTTAAAGTGCAGCAGCACTGATGTAATGGTATCATGCCTATTAACTTGAGTAATAGCACTCGTCTTTTATGCTCCATTTTCTCCTACACACACCTGATTTTGGCGCTAGAAAAACAGAGTTTATTTTGAGTGAGGTGACGCCTTTTTAATCCTCATTTCACAAAGAAGACTGAACAGGTTTAAATTGATATCTTTCGGCATCTCAGTAAGAGCCTCTGGCTCTAATTCTTGTAATTCTCATTACACAGTTGAACCGGGTAACGAGGATTTGTGGGCTCCTGCCTCCAGGCTGTTGCAAATGATGCAAGACTCCCATGCACCAGGGCGCACAGCAAAGAATGAAAATCTCTCTTCCAATGCCCAATGCCCCATGCCCTATGCCCAACTTTCAAGACAGATGTCAATTAAATCGGATTTAGTATCCTTTGCTTAAAGCTCAAACCAGTTCAAACTAGACCTGGGGTATTTGTGACTAATTCTTAAAATAAAAATAAACTTAATCTCATCAAATCCTCACAAATTCCTCAGATTTGTCGCTTAACCTCAATGTATTGCCAAAAGAGAGGTGGCAAGTATGGAACCAAGGACACTTGCACAATTCCTCAGTTTTTTGCAGGAGGATTTAGCAATTCCCGACACTGATTTGCAATTAGCATTGCGACATCCCGAGCAGACTCCAACTTTGTTACCAATAATTCTGTGGCAATACGGACTGGTAACATTAAACCAGCTCGATCGGATTTTCGACTGGTTGCAGGGGAATGTTTGAGGTTAAGCCAAAATGAAAGCACAAAAACGTCTTGGTATTCTTACAAGTGGCGGTGATTGTCCAGGACTTAACACCGTGATTCGGTCAGTTGTCAGCCACGCTACCCTCTCCTACGGCTGGGAAGTATGGGGTATTCCCTATGCAACAACAGGACTACTAGAGCAAAAAGCAATTCCTCTGGCGATGCATGGTCTAGACTTGCATGGGATCGACCCTTTACTGTGCATAGGAGGAACGATTCTTGGGAGCATCAACAAAGGAGATACCCTAGCTCATGTTGATGAGATTCTCGCCGGCTACCAGGCTTTAGAATTAGATGCACTAATTGGTATTGGTGGTGATGGTAGTCTTGGGATTCTCAACCAACTGCAATCTCAAGGCAATTGGCAATTCATTGCTATTCCCAAGACGATTGATAACGATGTCGCACTAACAGAAAGAATGGTCGGATTTGATACAGCAGTCAATACAATTGTTGATGCTCTGAATCGCCTGACCTTCACTGCTGCCAGTCACGATCGCGTTATGATTGTTGAGGTGATGGGACGTACAGCCGGACACCTGGCGCTACACGCTGGTATTGCAGGTGGTGCGGATGTGATTTTAATCCCCGAAATACCCTATTCGATTCCGGAAATTTGCCAACATTTAGCTGAATTGCGCGATCGCAACTGGCGTAGATTTGCAATTATTGTAGTAGCAGAAGGCGCTCATATTCCTCTGGATTCTTCTTGCAATCCATCCTGTGAAAAACCAGCTTGTGGTATTACTCAGTATATTGCCGATGAAATTAAGCGTTGTAGTACCTATCCTATAGATGTCCGGGTTTCAGTTTTGGGACATATCCAACGCGGCGGTATACCCTCTGCTTCTGACCGTTTGGTAGCTACAGCTTTTGGCAAAGCAGCAGTAGATTTGGTAGCTGCTGGGCAAAGTGGTTTAATGGTAGCTTGGCATAACGGGCGAGTGATGCCAGTATCTTTGGGAAGAGTTTTGGCGAAAAGTCCGTTACCTGTAGATCCGAATGGTTTTTTAGTAGAAACGGCTCGTTGTATGGGTATCTATGTTGGTAAAAAGTAATTACTAAATACTAAATTTGACACTTACAAGAGTCTAGATAATTAAAGAGCGATCGCATCTGCAACTTCCGGACTTCATATGATTTGTAAAAAAACTCCTGTACTGGATTAGCAGTACAGGATTCTTAACTCAATTAAATTAAATTATTGGTGTCTATTCTTAGGAGGATCTCCCTCAAATGGTTGTACTCCTGTTTCTGGATAGTTGTCATCTCTAGGACCAAAAATTCTCGCGAATCCAGCGTAGATATAACGAACAACGTTCTGAGGAATTTCTACTATTTTCTGCCAAAAGCCACCTTGCTTAGTAGTTTCCTTATTAGGATTAGTCATAGAAGATTCTCCGGAATTTTATCAAAGATTGGTCAGTAGTTATCATCAACTACGTATACCAAGACGGATGAAAAGGTAATGGGGAATGGGGAATAGGGAATGGGAAATTTAAGATATTGTTTTCTTTCTACTATTTTAATTGGTAGTAGATGTGCCTGCTTCTCCAGCAGCACGAGTCTGCATAGTTTCTTGTAAGTGGTCTACATATTGGCGCTGTTCGGTTAAGGATTCTCTGGCTTCTTCTGTAATGTCACTGCCACTTGATTTTTCTAATTCTTCTAAAGTACGAGCCTGCATGGTTTGTTGTAAGTGTTCTTCGTGCTGACGCTCTTTTGTCATCGCTTCCCGTGCCGCCTCTTGCACGGTGAGATCCACTTTCACCACATTGCGTTTAGCCGCCTCAATTTTGGGAAGAGTTAGTGTCAAAACACCATTCTTGAATTCCGCTTTGACCTGATCGTTTTTAACAGCTACTGGCAACGGTACTACCCGTTGGAACTGACCATAGCGAAACTCTGAGCGGATTAAGCCTTTGTCTTCATCGCGTTTTTCTTGTTGATATTCTCCACTAATTGCAACTGCGTCTGTACTGACTTCCACATCCAAGTCTTTAGCTTCAATACCTGGAACTTCAGCTTTTAGGATAATGTCTGCATCTGTTTCTTTGAGTTCAACGGCTGGTGCCCAAGTCGCACCTAATTTCGGAAACAGACCTTCACTCTGTTCGCGATGCATCCACTCATCAAACAGACGATTCATCTGTTGACGTATGGTATCGAGTTCTCTTAAAGGTTGCCAACGAATTAAAGACATATCCTCTTCCTTTGTTACACCTGATGATAAAACTTTGGTTTCGAGCCAAGGAAGCTATGGGGATTAAGCTTGTAACTGTAACTGTTGGCTCTAGTTTCACAATAGGTAAACAATTTGAGGAACTTGTGAGGATATCAAAGGGTTGAAGCAGTATGCAAACCGATAGCCTACTATGCTCAGTACCAGGGCAAATTAAGTTGCCCGTCGTATTTGAAAAAATACTACTCAGTGACGGTATGGGCGTTTCTTACGTCTGTGTCGAACCAAATCACTTCAGCGAACACAGCGATCGCAATTTCAAAATTTCCGTTCTATTCAAGCAAGCATCTATTTGGGCTAAGTGGCAGACAGCGACTGGGCAGCTAAAACGTAAGCATGTCAAAGAAGGTCACGTCTGCATCATTCCTGCAAATCTACCACACGAGACCTCTGTAGAAAAGCAGATGGAGATGGTTGTTATCAACTTGGAACCGACTTTTATTTGTTCTGTTGCTTCGGAATTAAATAAAAAATCTTTTGAAATTGTAGAGCATTGGGCAGCTAGAGACCCCTTAATTCAACAACTTGGGTTGGCACTGCGTAGCGAATTTATTGTCGGACTGCCCCAAAGTTCATACGTTGAATCAGTGGGAAATATATTAGTTACACATCTGCTGAGACATTATTGTGCCAACAAACAATCGCCAGATGAGCCAACATTTACTCTCCCAGAACACAAGCTGCGACAAGCCATTGCTTATATCAACGGTAATTTGGAACAGAACATAACACTTGCTCAACTTGCCTCTTTTGTTGAGATGAGCCAGTATCGGTTTGCCCGTGCATTCAAGCAATCTACTGGCATTTCTCCCCATCAGTACATACTCGAATGTAAAGTCGAGCAAGCAAAAACTTTACTAAAACATACTCAGATGTCAATTGTCGAAATAAGTTATTCTCTTGGTTTTGCAAGTCAAAGTCACTTTACATCAACTTTTCGCCGATTTACTGCAATTACACCAAAAGAATATAAAAAAGCACTTTAAGCCAGGCAAGATTTTGATAGCAGGGAAGCAAGAAATTGAAAGACCGTGAGATTACACGGTGACTAATCTTTAATTTAGTCAACACAGAGCGTAAACAATGGACTTTAATCAAGCATCTTTTCTTCCAGAGGCTGAGCAATATCATGAAATAGCCGCCCATTTTGTTCCAGGTTACCAGTCTTTGTATGAGATTGCTCGCTGCTATTTGAGTCTTCATTTGCCAAAAGTTGCAGATATTCTTATCGTTGGTGCTGGAGGGGGAATGGAAATCAAAATCCTCTCTAGATTTTCTCAGCAGTGGTCTTTTGCTGCGGTAGATCCATCATCCCGCATGTTAGATGTTGCAAAATTCTGGACAGAACGGAGCAACGCTTTGAATAGAGTGCAATTTACAGAAGGATTTGTGTCAGATTTGCCTTCATCACAAGTATTTGATGCTGCCACCTGCGTGTTGGTGATGCACTTCCTGCCTGACGAAACTGAGAAATTAAAATTACTCAAAGATATTGCTCTGAGGCTAAAAACTGGGGGAATTCTGATTTTAGCTGATTTGGCTGTGCCAAAAGAAACTGAAGAGTTTGAAGTATTTCGACAACTTTACAGCACACATGCAGAACAACAAGGTGAACCAGAGGTAAGGATTAAAGATATTCTGACGGTGCTTGAAAACTTTGTACACCCAGTATCAAATGTACGAGAAAGCGAGTTAGTTAAATTAGCCGGGTTTAATACCCCTACAATGTTTTTTTCATCCATATGGTTCAAGGCATGGTTTGCTTTGAAAGAGTGACTTTAAATAAGTAAGAAGTAAAAAGTAATAAGTAATAAGTACTTGTTAGTTTTGACTTAATGTAAGCGTGAGAGATTTAGACTCATCACTAAGACCAAGACCACCTGCCGAGGAATTATGGTGGGGGAGTTCAACCCATTTCAATAAGTAATAAATTCGTTCTAAGTTTTCCAAACTTATTAAGCTGATGCGCGCTTAGATTAAATATTCGATTCTGAGGGCTATCCAAGGTCAAGAGTCCAAAGTCCAAGCTAATCTTTGACTCTGGACTCTGGACTCTTGACAACCCGATCGCGAAATATACAATTTAAATGCGTAACAGCTTACTTATTACTTATTACTTATTACTTATTACTTTAGTTAAAAATGGACTTTACTATTCAGCCTCAATATTCCCAGAAGCAATTTGAATAACTTTTTCACCATCCACATCATGCCGTTCTGCCGAATGCAGTAGTGCGTCGCGTAAGACAGGAGCTAGTTTCTTGTTGGAGGTCAACAACCGCCATCCCATTTCGTCACGAATGAGAAGTTGGAGCACATCAGGTCTAGCGTAGTGACCCATTGTGTCGAGAATCGCATTGTGAGCTTTTCTCATCCAGGCATGACATTCTGCGTACAGAATAGTAGGCTGATTATGCACGGGCCCAGCAATGGGAACACCTAATGGATTAATGATGGTACTGCCCCCATTAGAGTGGTGATAGTTCCGAAAATCTGGGTCGCCTTTCTTGTACGGAAAATCTTCAGGAATGTCATTATCATCAAAAATAGAACTCGCTAACAGGGTAAATGCTCCAGATTCAACCGAGTGAGCACGTGCCAAAGCTTGTCCAAAAAAGACCCCTTCAGTGTCTGCCTCGACTAGTGTTAGACCTTTATGCAGTGCAAAAGAGCCATGCCATACAGAGACATGAAAGTCTTCACCTTGGGCAATTAGCGCAGCGCGAACCAATGTCATGGCATGTTCACCACAGATGAGACCACCAATGCGTCCAATATCGGTTTCAAAAACAACTAAATCTGAAGCATCTCCCATACCCCAAAACGTCTTTTCTTGCCCGGTTGGCATTAACTTCCGATGTCGACCCATCAGTGAGCCGTCGCGACTAAAGTATATCAAACTACTATAAATAGTATCGACTTCTGGACGCGGGTCGATTTCATTACACCCCATGACTACATAAGCGTTCGCAGTCCGTGCTGCTTGACCAATCTTTTCAGTATCTTCACTAGGTGCCATGATTGCTGCATCGTGGAAGCGAACCCGTCCCGCAATCCATTTCAAGCGTTCTGTATTCCAACCTTCAGTCCAATACGGGTAGCCTGCTAACCAATTTTCAGGAAAGACAATCAGTTCCGCACCATTTTCTCCCGCTTCCTTAATTGCTGCACAAGCCCGTTCAATTGACTTTTCTTTATCCATGTAGGCTTGTGAAATCTGCACTATTGCGACTTTGACGCTTTCACGTCCGCCCATAATTTTTTTGGCACTCTTCTGTAATGTTGTAAACATCAGAAAAAATATTGCTTGGTTTAAAAACGAAACCTTTTCGTTTCATTTAAGATAACATGGGAAATATTACAGTTCAAGTCCTCACTTTTAATGACTCTGGTATAAAGCTAGGTGCAGCTTTGCATAAATAAAGTAGCGATTTGAAACGCACCAGGGACGCGGAGTAGGCACACCAGGTAGCAGAGTCTTTGTGCAAAAATTTCGCTATGAACTTACAAAATGTTGTACTAAGTACCAAGCGCACTTCTTACGCAAATGTTTTGAGAAAAGTCAATGATCCAAGAAGTAAATTTCAATGAATCCAAATCCAAAGGTGGACGACCGAAGAGCGGAACAACGCAAGAGCGGATAGAGCGGTTGCTTGATGATGCGGCAAAGGTGTTTTTGGAATACGGCTATGGGCTATCAAGCATAGACATCTTAGCTCGTCAAGCCCATGTTGCAAAGCGCACTATCTATCAGCATTTTGGGAATAAAGCTGAACTATTTGGTGCTGTTGTCCGGCGTTTAAGTGACTCTGTAGTTTTATCTTTTCCTCATCTGGGTAGTGATACACGACCCATAAAACAAGTCTTGACAGCTTTTGCCTATCAGTTACTCGAAAGAGTTTTGTCACCGGAAGTACTCGGATTACATCGTATCGTCATTGGGGAAGCATGTCGTTTTCCTGAATTGGCGAAGCAGTTTTACGATAATGGGCCAGGGCGTGCTATTACCGCCCTTGCCGATTATCTATTGAGTCAAAAAGAACTTGGGGTGATGGAATTAGTTGAACCCAAAATTGCAGCAGAACAATTTTTCAACATGGTGCTTGGTGAACTTTATCGTCGGGCTTTGTTAGGTATTGACCCTACACCGACACCAGAAAAAATAAGGGAGCACATTGACTGTACAGTGAACCTTTTTCTGCGGGGGTGTCGTCCTAGCTGAGTTTGCTGGCGTTTGTAGCGTAAGAGTGTTAGCGATACAACCGCTACTTTTGAATCACAAATTTTACGTGTATCCTGGCAAGCTCTCCTATGAACGTGACATCAAAGCGATTAGATTTGCTTACAGATTCCAATCCAGGGCTGATGCTACTTGAGTCGCTAATTCTAAAGGATTGAATGGTTTAGCGATCGCAGCTTTTATACCTAATTGAGCATAGCGACGGCGGTCGGTAGCTTGTATCTTTGCGGTTAATAAAATTACCGGAATAGCTTTGGTTGCAGGATTTGCTTGTAGCTTCTCAAAGGTTGTCAAACCATCCATATCTGGCATCATCACATCCAGCAAAATTGCATCGGGTTGGCTAGTCTCAGCCTTACTGATACCTTCTTTACCAGAACCTGCGGTTACGACTTCCCAGCCTGCCACCGTTTCCAGGCAAACTTTGGCAACTTCTTGAATGTATTCCTCGTTATCAATTACCAGAATTTTCTTGGTTGTCATTGTTACCGTCCTGACCGGAATACTGTGTAATTTGGTGCAGTAAGTTCATTACCCGGTGTTCAAATTCTTGGGGTGTTACCTGTCCTTTTTTGAGAAATTCAGTATGTCCTAACTTCAATCGCTGTCTCTCAGATTCTTCTAGTTCCCTTGCTGAGTAAATCATCAGAGGAATTTTGCAAAGTTGATTATGCTGCTGCAACCATTCCACCACTGCAAATCCGTCACCCTCCGGCAAAATTAAGTCGAGAATCAGCAAGTCAGGATTGACTTCTTGACTGAGGCGAATTGCTTCTCTACCAGTTTTGGCATGAACGGTTGCAATATCATGAAGCTCAAACAGGGTTTGCAGAACTTCTGCCAAGCCAGGATCGTCTTCAACTAGCAGTACGCGGACTCGTTTTGAGGAATTAGTCAGTGCTTGTCGCAACGACTGAACTAGTAGGCTTTCTTCCAGAGGCTTACTTACCCAGTTCACAAAGTCCTGATTTGGTTGATTGGTATCAGTAGGCGTGCAGACACTACAAATAATAATGGGAATGTCCTGAGTATCTACCCGTTCCTTGAGAACTGCCATTGTTTCCCAACCATTCATATCGGGCATCAGCAAATCTAATAAAATCAAATCTGGACGTTGGCTAGATGCAGCGGCGATCGCTTCTTCACCATCAGCCACCGTCACTACGCGATAGTGCCGTTTTTCTAGAAGTGTTCGTAACTCTTTACGAATCTCAGGATCGTCATCACAGACTAACACTAAAGGCAATTTATCACTAGTACTTGGTTCTAAATCGCTAGTGTCAGAAAACTTTAGTATCGGCAAGCTAAAGTAAAAACTACTACCCTTGCCTAGTTCGCTATCTACCCAGATACGACCTCCATGCTGTTGGACAATACTCTTACAAATAGCTAAGCCCAAACCAGTACCATCATGGTTGCGAGCATCCGAAGAATCCACCTGTTGAAAGCGCTCAAAGATACTTTCAATTTTATCAATTGGAATACCGCGCCCGGTGTCTTTCACCTGGAAAAGGACATAGGGAGTTGGGAATTGGGCATTGGGAATTGGGCATTGGGAATTGGGCATTGGATCTTTTCTATGCTCGATGCCCCGTGCCCCTTGCCCATTCCCTAACTCTGTGCTCAACCAAACTGTAGAACCAGCAGGTGAGAATTTAATAGCGTTACTGAGTAGGTTAGTCAGGGTTTGCACAATGCGATCGGGATCTGCCCATATCTGTTGAGATAAGCTAGAAACTGATAGGCTAACTCCTGCTTTATCTGCCAAAGGTTGCATGACGTTTACTGCTTCAGCAATCAGATCGACAACGTTGCAGGTTTGCTTTTCCATCTTGACTTTGCCCGACTCGATGCGTTCGATGTCGAGGATGTCGTTGATTAACCTGACTAAGCGTTCCGTACTATCTACAGCAATTTGCAGCAAGCGTTTGCCCTGTTCAGAGTCTGGCTTAATCAAACCACTTGCCAACATTCCCAATGAACCATGAATTGAAGTCAGGGGCGTGCGGAGTTCGTGACTGACAATAGAAACAAATTCATCTTTCATTCGTTCAATTTGCTTGCGATCGCTGATATCTTGCAAGTAAACCGTATATACTGTCTCTTCCCCCAGTTTTAATTTAGAAATAGAAGCCTCTGCTGGAAATTCTGTACCATCTTTGCGACGACCGTAAATTTCGCGGCGTTCTCCCATCCGGCGAGCGACTTTTGCGGATCTACCAAAGTCTGCCACATACTGCCGATGTGCCTCAATGTATTTTAATGGCAGGAGTAAGTCCAAGGGCTGTCCCAGTACTTCCTGTGCAGTGTAGCCAAAAATTTTCTCAGCTCCTTGGTTAAACAAAGTAATCCTTTGGTTGCCATCAATAGAAATAATCGCATTATCTGCAATCGCAACTATGCCAGCAAACCTGGCTTGCGAGTTCCGTAACTCTTCTTGGGCGCGTTGGCGCTGGTTTAATTCTAATTGAAGTTGCTCGTTAATCCTAGTTAACTCAGCTGTACGTTCCGCCACTCGCAATTCCAATTCGTCCTTAGCTTGGCGTAATGCTTGCTCTGTATGTTTTCTCTCCAAAGCTGCTGAAAGTACGTTGGCGATAGATTGAACAAAATGAATATCACGTTGTGTAAAAGTTTGTTTCTTGGAAGTATACGCACCCAAAACACCATAAGAACCATTACGTTTGGGAATAGGTACGCTTAAGCCGCTAATTACACCATGTTCTCGTAATAAAAAAGAACCCTGAAACCGCGTTTCTGTAGGTAGGTGTTCGATAATTATCGGCTGTTGCACCTGCAAAGTATAACCAGCACTAGAAGAATCTAGGTTGATAATTGCTTGACCAACTAGTCCTTCTCGCCAGCCTACACCAGATCGTAACAGTAGAGAACTGCCATCAGGAAGCAATTCCAACAGTTTGCAATATTCAACACCCAAATTTTCTGCTACCAGTGTGACTGCTTCATCCATCAAGCTAGAGAGGTCTTTGCCTAACAAGGCTGATTGACCCAATTGCGCTACAGTTGCTTGTTGACGAATGCGGGTGTTGAGTTTCGCTTCTGTCTGTGCGTCCCCGTGTCTCCCATTTGACTCTTCTGTTATTCTTGGGTAAGTTTCACTCATTCGCCGCCGTAACTTAATCCGTTCTAGGCGATTGACAATCCTAGTTACGAGTTCTGGCCCGACTATGGGCTTGCTGACAAAGTCATCTGCACCAACTGCAAAAACCTGATTAACGATGTCAGCATCGCTGTGGACTGTCAAAAACAATATTGGCAACTCGCTCCAGTGCGGGTCGTTGCGTACTACCTGGCAAATTTCTATACCACTTATCTCTGGAAGTTCCACATCTAGAATGAGTAAGTCTGGCTCCACTGTTTGCAGAGTTTCCCAGAAATGACGCGGTTCTTCTAGGGTTGTAACTTTAATACCCCAAGGTTTAAGTAATATTTGCAACAGTGCCCCTATCTTCGGGTCATCATCTACAGCCAATATATGCGCTTCTGCATGAGGAGCCTCTTGCAATACTTGAGTGACTGCTTCCAGGACTTGGGAAACGGGCATCGGCTTTGGTAAAAAAGAATGTCCGCCATTGCGAGCTACTTGCAAGCGGTTGCTGAAATTGCTTTCCTCAGTAAAAACTAGCACTGGTACTGGGGGTTTACGCTGTTTCAATTCTGCTAGCAAGCTGAAGCTGTCCTCGGGATCTGGGGAAACATTAGGATCTAGCAGCACCACGGTTGGATGTTCTCGGTACAGCTTATTTCTCGCTGTTTCGATGTTAGTGGCGATCGCCACCCTAAAATCACTGTTAGCCGATTCTTGTTGGATTTGTTCGGCGAGAACGCGATCGCTATCAACCACCAACAGCAAAGGATGTTCATCTTCATTGGGGAGTGAAGATTGCGCAGTTTGGTCATGACGCTCAATGTCCTGGCGCAATTGCTGAACCCACTCAAGCAACTGAGTAGTTTCGTCCGCGTTCAAAGCTTTATTAGCTTTGAGCAACCGCTCAATTTTGCGTGCCAGTTTCGAGCCAACAGAAAAACCAAAAGTCCCTAAAGAGCCTGCCAGCGTATGTGCTTCTTGTAGTGCCTGTTTCCGTAGTTTTTGATTCAGTGCCTTGCACTTTGCAGCACCAGCAGCTTGCTCCAGCAGCGCCACCTGTTTTTCAATCTTACCTTTAAAGCGATTCCAAACTTCGGCGATCGCAAAAATAGTTTGCTGTTGAGTCTCCTCGCTAATAGGAGATGGGCTAATTCTGACATTTTCCCCCTCTCCCCCTCTCCCCTTCTCCCCCTCCTCCTTGCGTGGTTTCAAACGATAGCCAATGCCATAGACTGTTTCAATCAGATCTCCTGGTGCTCCCACAACTTTTAATTTTTGCCGTAATCCTTTGATGTGGGTACGAACAGCCTCTTCTCCTGGTGTGTCTTCATAAGACCAAAGATGCTCTAAAATCATGCCGCAGCTGAACACTCGGCGACTATTTCGCAACAATAACTCCAATAATGCATATTCTTTAGGAGTTAATGACAGTAACTCCCCAGCATAGGTTACTTCACAGCTTGTGGGATCGAGCCGCAAATCACCCCATTCTAAGACTGGTTGCGATACTAAACTGCCACGACGCAACAGTGCTCGGATACGAGCAACTAATTCCTCCTCGTCAAAAGGTTTAACTAGGTAGTCATCTGCCCCTGCATCCAACCCTATCGCCTTCTCGTGACTGCTATCGCACCCCGTTAACAATAGAATTGGCATTCGCAGACCGCGAGATCTAATTTGACGACAGAGAGTAATTCCATCTATCTGCGGTAAGATTACATCTAGAAGAATGAGATCGTAGTCGAAAGTTTGGATTAAATCCCAAGCTGCCTGACCATCCAAAGCAACTTCTACTGCATAGTTGTGATTAGTAAGGACAGCGGCGAGTACATGGGTGACAAGCTCGTCATCCTCGACAATTAATATTTTCATTGTAAAAACTTAAATAATATTAACGAAAACCAAGAGCTTTGGGCGCGAAGAATTAAAATTCCGAGTTTCAATAAATGGTATCAATGTTGATCTTACAAAGAGATACTGAAAAGAGTTAATCTTGCTTCACAAATTTCTAACCTGTGTTTACAAAATTTAAAAAAGTAGTCAAAAATCCATAGTGAAAAACTTTTTGACTATTGACTATTGACTATTGACTATTGCCAAAACAAAATTTCTTGTAACAAGAGAGACACACAAATATGGAACTCAAATCAGTAGCGATGGAAATACCTGAAGCGAGTAATATCATCATTGGTCAAACCCACTTTATTAAAACAGTGGAAGATTTATATGAAATAATGGTAGGAATATCTCCCCAGGTAAAATTTGGTATCGCTTTTTGTGAAGCATCCGGCCCGTGCTTAATTCGAGTAGCAGGCAACGATCAAAATCTCCAAGAAGTAGCAATAAAAAATGCCCAATCTCTAGCAGCTGGTCACAGCTTTGTCATTCTCTTAAAAGATGCGTATCCTATCAACTTTTTGAATGCTATCAAACAGTGCCCAGAAGTTTGTAATATCTACTGTGCTACAGCGAATCCAGTGCAGGTGATAGTTGCTGAAACAGAACAAGGCTGTGGCATTGTTGGGGTTGTGGATGGATTTTCACCCAAAGGTGTAGAAAGTGCTGATGATGTCAAAGCACGGAAAGAGCTTCTGCGTAAGATTGGTTATAAGCTCTAAGTAATGAGCGTTATCTCGGTCAATTCACATCTAGCTTGAAAATAGGGATTGGGGATCGGGGATTGGGGAAGAGGTATTTTTATCCTTGGTTGTGGGATTTTCCCGTGATTAGCTAGCTTGAAAATAGGGATCGGGGATCGGGGATCGGGGAAGAGATTTTCATTCCCTCGTTGTGTTATTTATCACATGAGCGTCTTGCACAAGATTAGACAAAGGTTGGGTTCAGCTTTGGATTTCGGTATCTATACAAAACGTGCGGCATACCAGCGTGCATGATATTTTCTTCAAATGAAAATCCTATCTTTTGCATTACTCTTTCAGAGCTTTGATTAGTAACTAATGTGTAACACACCATACTTGGATAACAAAATTGATCAAATGCAATAGATAGTATCTTTTTCCCAATTTCTACTGCCAGACCTTTACCCCAGAATTTAGGCATCAGCGCATAGCCGAGTTCAACTTCTTCATTTCTATTTACAGTTACCCTTCTGATGCCGCCCCGTCCCACAAATGTGCCAGTTTCTTTTTCAAAAAACACCCACTGACCATGCCTATAACATTCCCATTGCTCACAATTCCACTTCATTTTCTCCCAGGCTTTTTCTTGATTCCAAGTACCTCCTAACGTAGCCATAACCTCTGCATTGGAACCCATGTTAAGCCACAATTGCCAATGAGACTCGCTTATCCTTTCGCCTCTTAGCCTTTGCGTTTCAATTAGCTCAACTTCCATCCCCCCGATCCCCCAATCTTTACTTCCTCACAACTTCCTCAAGTTTTTCTGCTATTGATAGAGTAAACTAGTTAATTTAAGACCGAAGTGAGAAGAATAAAGTCTTTAGTCTGAAATTTTTTATTCTTCATCCTTGTTTTAACTGTTAATTCCCCAATAAGAAAGGGGGTGAACTAATGAATCAAGTCCTGGTTGCTGTTATAGATGGAACTAGAGCTAGGTTTCTGACTTTAGAACAGGCAGAATTACCAGAATATGAGTCTAGCCCCAATTTGGTTGAACACAAAAGTCTATTTAATCCAGTTAAGGAACTACAAGGTAAAGAACTTTGGGCGAATGTTAAATCTGGACGCAATCAAGGTTTAAGTGGTCAAGCCCACGCCTATGATGATGGCCGCCAACAACATGTAACTGAATTTGAACGGCGGTTTGCTCAAGTCATTGGTAATGAAATCCTCAACTTCACTCAAGCTAAGCGCATCCAACGATTGCTATTAATAGCAGAACCGCATATTCTAGGAATCGTGCGAGAAGTTGTTACACCTTTACTACCCAAAAATTTACAGATCCAGGACTTAGCCAAGGATTTGAGCAAATTCAAGCTCAAAGAAATCTATGAATACTTAGCTAGCAAAAGTTTACTACCAATTCGCAAACAAGCTTCAGGCTAAAAACTTGAAAGCTCTAACGAGAGTAGAAGGGGAAAGAAAGGGTTAAAGGAATAGTTTTTCCTTGTCTCTTTCCCCTTTCTGCTTATAACCCTTACCGCTCTCTTGCAAAAGTTACTTTTGCAAGAGATCTACTATAGATTGATTAGAATCTGTAACCCACTCCGATCATAATACCCACATCTGTCTCATCCACAAAAGCAGCATTGACAACACCTGTTACCATAAATTGCGAAGATAAAGGATAATCTACACCACCAGTGAGTAGAAAACCAAAATCGGAGTCACCATTTGTGCTAATGGCTACACCAGCACCTGCAAAAGGAGCTATAGAAATGCCTTCTCCACCAAAGGGACTTGCTTGTTGGAACGCAAAGTCGTAAGTGATGGGAACTAGAACGATAGTGTCGTCTCCAATTACAGCCTGTGGTCGTACGGATATATTATTTGTCAAACCAAATTTACTCAACACTGCAAAGTTACCGCTACCTAGAGCCGTATCCCCACCGAAACCAATATTGCCACCAATACCAATATAGTTTCTACGAACTGCAACACCTTCTTCTTGTTGTTCACCATCCAGATCTAGCGAAACATCAGGCGGTACGAGGACGTTATCAATCGCATAGATATAACCATTACTTGCTTGAACGCTTGCTTGAACAGCTGCATTGTTCACCGCAATTTGACTGGTATTAGGGTCAATTTTAACATTGACAGGTCTTTGCTCAAGGGTTTGGAGATCGCCAGGCGAGAGTTGGTTAGGAGCTACTTGATTGGGAACGATATGATAATTTAAAACCCTGAGCAGCGTTTCTCTGTTTTCGGGCTGCTGTAAGCGTTGTAGAGTTTCCGGTGGCAAAGCTGCAAATGCCTGATCGGTCGGAGCGAAAACTGTATACGGGCCTGGTTGTCTAAGAGCATTCTCTAGACCTGCTGCTCTGATTAAAGAAATCAGGGTTGTAAAGTTATTACTAGACTCAGCCAACGAAAGAATATCACTTGCAGCTTGTTGAGTACTACCAGGGCCACCCACAATATAACTGGCGGCTGCAACATTGGTTGGCAGTGGTGGTAACTGTCCCAATCTCACCAAGGCTTGATATAAATGAGCTGCTGCTTCCGCACGGGTTAAACCTGCTTGCGGGTTGAGCGTTTTGACATCAGGATAATTGACTACAAGATTGGCTTGCGTTGCACCTGCTACCTGAGTAACTGCATAGGATGGGATCTGCCCAGCGTCTGTATAGTAGGTATTAAGAATATTTTCTGGGGAGTCGGTAGGAGTTAAATTCAATCCATTGGCTAAAGCAGCGATCGCCTGAACTTTAGAAACTGTCTGATCGGGCGCAAACAAGTTATTAGGATAACCCGCCATAAATCCAGCTTCATAGGCAGCCCTAATTGCCGAAGCAGCCCAATAGTTCGGAGGCACATCTCTGAACCCTTCCGGTGGTAACTGCCGAACTGGATTGAGCTGAAATGCTCTCTGGAACATGGCAGCAATCTCAGCCCGAGTTACAGGCTGGTCTGGTTTGTATGTACCATCGGGA
Source organism: Fischerella sp. PCC 9605 (assembly GCF_000517105.1). Lineage (GTDB taxonomy): Bacteria > Cyanobacteriota > Cyanobacteriia > Cyanobacteriales > Nostocaceae > PCC9605. Next base: position 1,959,859 of record NZ_KI912148.1, read on the forward strand.
AAGCCAGTGATTATGTTTCTTGCTGCTAAACCTTGAATAAATGGCAGCGCCCAGTAATCTGCTGGCACATCAGGAAAGGAGACAGCAGCAGGTGCTGGTGCTGTAGGTGCTGGTACAGCAGGTGCTGGTGTAGTTGGTGTAGTTGGAGTTGTCGGTGTCGTTGGGGTTGTCGGTGTAGTTGGAGTTGTCGGTGTCGTTGGGGTTGTCGGTGTAGGCTCACTAACCTGAGCTGAAGCCGGAGCGGAAATTATTTGGGTCGCTGTTGTAGCTGTGACTCCAAAAGCTACCAATGTAGTACTCGTTAATGACCAGCCAAATAAACTACGCATGAAAAGTTCCTCCTCAACAAAATTGATGCACTTCACTCAACAACAACTTTTACATGATTTGGGTCACAAAAATACATTATTCATGTTTTTTTTGTGATGATATCAGTTGGTTTTGTAAATGAAAATAGAACTTTTTCTCTTGACTTAACTTTCAGAATGTCCTTGTCACGGAGGTCAACAATTTTCATCAAAAAGAGTACTTTTTGATGTATCACAAAAACTTATGTCTGCTTTCAAGAAAATATATTCATCTTGATAGATGTCTTTCTCCTAGAGTTTTATACAATTAGAGCTTTGTAGAATGATGTAATCCTGAATACAACAAAAAGAGAACAAAAGAAATCGGTGTTTATGTGCGTTGATATATTATTTTTTACTCAATTGAAATTGCTAAAATGTTTAGTAAATTAATTGGAATTTTGTCAGCGCGATCGCCAGTTACATTGTTAGTTGCTAATCGCTTAGCTATAGAATTTTCATAGTTATTACCTTTTGTTCAAGAACACGATCAAGGCAGTACTTACGCACTCTGTTAATAATACCAGCTTTTTGGCCTGTCAGACATCTATCAAAAGCAAGGAAGAGATATATATCGAAAGCCAGTGACGATCGGTACTAAAAGCCTGTTATGCTAGATCAAGGCTACTCTTTGCCCTATTTAAGCAAGCTAGTCGAATCGTAGATTAGAGTTATTGCTTTATCTAAATTTGCATTTGGGAATTCCTGAACTAATTTTCAGAGACTAAAGTTAAGTAAAGGTTATTAAGCGACAAGTATATTTTTTTAGAGTAGTGCAGTTTCATCCCAGTGCTCTACTGGATTTTCTAGGCTCTACGCAAAGTTAGGCAGAAAGCCTCTACAGTGAAATATTAATTCTATGGGGTATCTAGGTGTGGCGAATTCTATTTTTTCCTGCCGTGATGTAGAAGCCCGATCCTAGGAAAAGACACTGCATATCTATGGGTGGCTTACCGTAGGGTAGGAGAGGATGATTCGCCGTAACATGTTGAGAAGACATGGTAGAAAAAATACTTTGGAAATCTGAATTTTGAGGGTGTTAGTATAACTCCTCTAGTGGGTATTTGCGTTTTTGAGAAAATAAAGGTAAATAAGAGACTTTAAATATGGAGTCTTGTTTTTTACTTTTTGTTTATGAATGAACGATCAATGATTACAAACTTCATAATTTCCTCACAAACTTTTGATAAGTTGAAGGTGGAGACTCGGCAGCTATAGTAATTTGTTCCTGAATTTATTGTTGCACTCCAAGGAGATTTATCATGTTTGATACTACTGTTAAATACGATATTGAAGTAATTAAGGAAGAAGCACGTGAACTTGTCAATCAAGGACTTGTTCAACGTAACCAGCCAATTTATGCTCTCAGTAAATACATTCCTGAGCGTGACTGAGTATATGTAGAACTGGAGCTAGAAAGAAACGAATTTTTGCTTAGAGACCGCATTATTGATTTGCTAGGTCGTGAAGATTGGTCAGAGGATTGCTGTTGAAAACTTGTAATTGAAATTAATAAATTCAAAACTTAATAAGCTGTTGTGCATCTAAATTGCATAACTATTAGTGAGATTCATCCTTTCTTATTGGTCGGTAGAGGCGTAGACGCGCAGCGCCCTCCCGTAGGGTACGCCTGCGGGGTACGCCTGTACATTTGCATTGTTGAGGACTAATGACCAATAACGATGAGGATATTTATGATATGAAGACGCACATTAGCTGTTAATTAGCGCTAACTAACAGAAAGATGGGTATTAGCCTCTTCTTGCTTCTGAATTCTTCTGTTTAAACTATCTAAGAGAGAGTCTGCTAATGAATTGTGCTTTTCCCAATTCAGTACAGGCATTTCTTGCCAACAGTGGCGGCAAAACCAGTAGATTTCAGAGCCGCGTATATGTAGTAAAAGAGGACTAGAACAGCAAGGACAGTAATTCATAATTTTCTAAAAATTCTCATTCTAAATGTGTTTATCGCCAATTCAAACAGCTTGTTGACGATCCCATCAGGGATAGAAAACAAACTTTTGATGTTATTCATGATAATTGCTGATTATGAGGAAGTTGTGAGGAACTTTAAAAGTTTTCCAATTTACTTAATGTTTCTCAATATTTTCCTCAGTTTCACTTCAATAGAAATGTACAAATAAATATCAACTTATTTATCGTGGTGACTGATAGTGGTTAGTAGGTAGGGGTGGGTTTTTGCTTAGTCAATCGCTGGCAAAAGTAATATCTGATTAAACCTGCCCGTATAGTCATAGCTAACAAACAAAAACTAACTACCAACTACTCTCATAACTATATTTCATTTATTTACACTCAAAAATCTTCACAAGATCCTCAAATTATCTTCCTATAACCATAGGTGTAGGACGAGCAGAGCAGAAAAATTGACTGCAAATCCTCTCAAGATGCTTTATGTGTTAGAGGAAGCTAAAAATGCCAGAAATACTGGTCAATCAACAAACTGCTAGCAAAGTTTCTAAAGAACAAGCCCTAGTATTGCTTTTGACTGAAGTTGGTATTGCAGATATTCCCTTAGTAGGTGGAAAGAATGCTTCTTTGGGAGAAATGCTTCAACAACTAGAGTGTAAAGGCGTGAAGGTTCCTAATGGCTTTGCAACCAGTGCCTACGCTTACCGCTACTTTATCCAAGCTGCTGGATTAGAGGCAAAATTGCGTCAGATTTTTGCAGATTTAGATGTCGAGGATGTTAACAATCTGCGCCAAACAGGCAAGCAAGCTCGAAATTTAATGCTGCAAACGCCTTTTCCTGAAGAATTACAAACTGCGATCGCTCAAGCTTACGAACACCTCTGTCAACAATATGGCCCGGATACCGATGTAGCCGTTCGTTCCAGCGCTACAGCCGAAGACTTGCCTGATGCTAGCTTTGCCGGACAGCAAGAAACTTACTTAAACGTCCACGGATTGCCAGCTGTACTGGAAGCTTGTCACAAGTGCTTCGCCTCCATTTTTACCGATCGCGCTATTTCCTACCGTCAAATCAAAGGCTTTGATCACTTCAATATCGCCCTCTCGGTAGGCGTGCAAAAAATGGTGCGTTCTGATTTAGCAGCTTCTGGTGTCATGTTCTCTATCGACACCGAAACTGGTTTTAAAGACGCTGCTTTGATTACTGCTGCTTACGGTTTGGGTGAGAACGTCGTCCAGGGTGCAGTTAACCCAGATGAATACTTAGTATTTAAACCCACTTTGCAACAGGGATTCCGCCCGATATTAGCAAAACGCTTAGGTACAAAAGAAATCAAAATGGTCTATGACGTGGGCGGTTCTAAATTAACTAAGAACGTCCCTGTTGCAGCTAGTGAAAGGCTGCAATTTGCCCTCAATGATGATGAAATATTACAACTAGCACAATGGGCTTGCACCATTGAAGACCACTATTCGCAAGTGCGCGGTGTCTACACGCCAATGGATATCGAATGGGCAAAAGATGGCATTACCAATGAGCTATTTATTGTCCAAGCGCGTCCGGAAACAGTACAGTCTCAGAAAGAACAAAATGTCCTCCGCACTTACTATCTGAAAGAAAAGGGTAATGTGTTGGTTACAGGTCGAAGTGTGGGTGAGATGATTGGGCAAGGTAAAGCCAGAGTCATCTTGGACGTGCATCAAATTCAGCAATTTCAGCCAGGAGAAGTGCTGGTGACAAACCGTACCGATCCCGACTGGGAACCGATCATGAAAAAAGCGAGTGCGATCGTCACCAACCAAGGCGGACGCACGTGCCATGCTGCAATTATTGCCAGAGAAATGGGAATACCTGCGATCGTTGGTTGCGGTAATGCTACTACTGCAATCAAAACTGGGCAAGAAATCACTATCTCTTGTGCAGAAGGTGAAACCGGAAAAGTTTACCAGGATTTATTGTCCTATGAAGTGCGGGAAGTACCGTTGGAGGAATTGCCGCGCACCCGCACTAAAATCATGATGAATGTGGGCAATCCGGAAGAAGCATTTAGCTATGCAGCCATTCCTAATGATGGAGTGGGATTGGCGCGGATGGAATTTATTATTGCCAACCATATCAAAGCTCACCCACTCGCGCTACTCCACTTTGACGAGTTAGAAGATGAGCTTGCTAAATACAAAATTGCAGAATTAACTGGCCAATACGAAGACAAAGCCGAATTCTTTATAGATAAACTGGCGCAGGGTATTGGTACGATCGCCGCAGCTTTTTATCCCAAACCTGTAATTGTCCGTCTTTCGGACTTCAAGAGCAATGAATATGCCAACCTCTTGGGTGGTAAACAGTTTGAACCCAAGGAAGAAAACCCGATGATTGGCTGGCGCGGTGCGTCTCGCTACTATGACGATCGCTACCGTGAGGGTTTTGCCCTTGAATGCCAAGCAATGAAGCGAGTCCGCAACGAAATGGGCTTAACCAATGTGATTTTAATGGTTCCCTTCTGCCGTACACCTTCAGAAGGTCAACGAGTCTTGGCAGAGATGGCGAAAAACGGCTTGGTACGGGGTGAAAACGGTTTAGAAGTCTACGTAATGTGCGAGTTGCCCAGTAATGTGCAGCTAGCAGATAAGTTTAGCGAAGTGTTTGATGGGTTCTCAATTGGATCGAATGACCTGACGCAGCTGACGCTAGGATTGGATCGGGACTCAGAGTTAGTCGCTCATCTATTTGATGAACGCGACGAAGCAGTCAAGCGGATGATAACCCAGGCGATCGCAATTGCCAAACAGTGCGATCGTAAAATTGGTATCTGTGGTCAAGCACCCAGCGACTACCCCGAATTTGCCCGCTTTTTAGTAGAACAGGAGATTGATTCAATTAGCCTCAACCCTGACTCAGTTTTGAAGACTCTCTTGGAAATCGCCGCGACTGAACAAGAAAGTCAATAGTCATTGGTCATTGGTCATTAGTCATTTAGTAAAGAACAAATGGCTAATGACTAATGACAAAGGACAAATAACTAAGGACTAATCACTATGTTTTCCAAAATATTAGTTGCTATAGACAATTCCGAAATTGGGCAGCACGTTTTTGATGAAGCTTTATCTTTGGCACAAAAACTGGATGCACGTCTGATGTTGCTGCATGTTCTAGATCCTTTCGATGAACGTTATCCAGGTTCTATAGCCTTACAAACAGATACTCTCTATCCTAGTTTACACTCGCAAGCTGTGAGCTACTACATGGGACAGTGGGAAGCACTGAAAAAAGAAGGAATAGAATTTTTGAGAATATTTTACAATCAGGCGAACACAAAAGGTGTACCAACTGAATTTGCTCAAAATTTTGGCGAACCAGGTCGAGTCATTTGTGAAGTAGCTCGAAAGTGGGAAGCTGACTTAATTGTCGTTGGTCGTCGGGGTCGGCGGGGTCTAAGTGAGTTTTTCTTGGGTAGCGTCAGTAATTACGTTCTGCATCATGCTCCCTGTTCAGTTTTAACAGTACAAGGATTAATTCAGACTACAAAAGCAGACTCACAAGCTACACATGCAGCTACACCTTAGTTTGATCTTTCAGTAAATCTTATCAATCGATTCACCTATTCTGTGTAGAAATTTCTCAGTAATCTAAAAATAAGTTTTCTGTCGAATGGTGGCGTTATCGCTATGAATAACCTTTCCAAAGAACTGCTTCGCAATTTTGAGTTAGTCCATAAAGAAGATATAGAGACAATTACCTAAGTTTTGGCGCGGATAACAACAAAAAGCCCAGACGAAATTAAACCACAAACCACAAACAAAGAACTTTTTACTAACTATTGTGAAACTACTGGCTAAGTGAACAACCACAAAGGATTGCAAAGATATTTGACTCATTTGTAAGTATTACTAACACTTTTTCTAGAATTAAAGTACAGAGAATACTGTAGAAATTTAGTAACTCTGAACCTCAGCAATCAAGACGCTAACTGCTGCCAGATTTTGCAACTACGAAATATACAGAGTTAACTGCATAAAAAAACTGAAAATATTGCGTGTTGAACTCATTTTCAGCAATTCATGCATATTCTCTACATTCAGAGGAGGCATAAACGATGACCACCATCGTTCAACGTCGAAAAGAATTTGATTTTTCCAAGCTATGGGATCGATTTTGCGCGTGGATTACCAGCACTAACAATCGTATTTACATCGGCTGGTTTGGCGTGCTGATGATTCCGACTTTGCTAGCTGCCACTATTTGTTTCATCTTGGCTTTCATTGCTGCTCCCGGCGTAGACATGGAAGGTATTCGAGAGCCAATCAAGGGTTCTTTGATGGATGGTAACAATTTGATTACAGCTGCTGTTGTACCAACTTCTGCTGCGGTTGGCTTACATTTTTATCCAATTTGGGAAGCCGCTTCTATAGATGAGTGGCTTTATAACGGCGGCCCCTATCAATTAATTGTGTTGCACTTCCTAATCGGTATTTGGTGCTACCTCGGGCGACTTTGGGAACTCAGCTATCGCCTTGGTATGCGTCCTTGGATTGCCGTCGCCTTTTCTGCACCCGCCGCCGCAGCAACAGCCGTTTTGCTAGTTTACCCCATTGGTCAAGGTAGCTTTTCTGACGGCTTACCTTTAGGAATTGCGGGAACCTTCCACTTTATGATGGCTGTTCAAGCAAATCACAATATCCTGATGCATCCTTTCCATATGTTGGGGGTTGCCGGAGTCTTTGGTGGCGCGTTCTTGAGTGCCTTGCATGGCTCATTGGTTGCTTCAACGCTCATCCGCAACACCAGCGAAAACGAGTCTATAAACGTTGGGTATCAGCTGGGTCAAAAGCAAGTGACTTACAGCTACTTGGCAGGACACTATGGTTTCTTAGGTCGCCTGTTGATTCCACCTTTTGCTAGTCGAAATCACCGCGCTTTTCATTTTCTAACAGCAGCTTTGCCAACAATAGGTATTTGGTTTGCTGCACTGGGTGTTTGTTCAGTCGCATTTAACCTGAATGGATTTAACTTCAATCACTCAGTCTTAGATAGTCGAGGTGCACCGATTCCCACAGATGCCGATTTACTCAATCGAGCTAATATTGGGTTACAAGCAATGCACGCTCCTAATACTCATAATTTCCCACCGATTCTTTCTAGTGGTATACCATTTCCGGTGAGTTGAAAAATTGAAAATTTCCTCGTAAATAAAAAGTTTTGTCATTAAAACCCGCCCTTTGATTGAATGTTGCAGGGGCGGTTTTTTAAACTGTCGCCAGCTTAAAAATGAAAAGAAGGACAAGGAGGACAAGGAGGGAGGGGTGATGGGGAGAGTCCAGTTTTATATTCTCCCCACCTCCCCACCTCCGCTTCTCCCACTTTCCCATTCTCCCTGGTCTGACCGCACCAAGAATTTATGAATACTGAATCTATGCTCTAGCCTCTCATCTCTAATCTCTATTTTTATATCTTTAAAAAAATTTATTTAAATTCAAGATAATTATTATTGAAATAAGTTATTAAAATTTTTATGAAAATGTTGATTAAACAACAACATTTTAGCAAGGAATAAAGTAATGTAAGCTTAAAAAGCCGCTGTAGTAAATGTGGCATTTAAGCGGTTTTATAAGATTATTACTTACGCAACTGCCACAATCATTAAGTTTGAATTAATTCATTTAATGATTATTTTGAAGCACTTAAATACTGAATGCAAACTCAAAAAAATGGCGTAAGTGATGAATTAGTCAATAAAACTAATTTTTCGTAAAATCATGACTTTAACAAATTAGCCTAGCTAAAGATTCTCATTAAAAACTGAATTTCGGAAAATACATGTCTGTGCGTTTTCAAGATTTCATGCGAAAAATTAGGGTGATTGGTAGCTTTTTGAATTTATATTATTTAGGTAATGTGATGATGTAAATATATATTGCTAATTAGTTGTTACATATGTAACCAATAAACTTGACATTTATTTTTATTTAATGTCAATCGTTTATATTACTAATCCAAATGATGTAATGGAGCGATGAGTAATAGCTCGTTACAATAAGATTATATGTTGATCGTTCACTCAAGCTTCTCCCCAAGGAGTACACTCAGTTAGCATTAAGCAGACCTTTCTGCTGAGACTACAAATGAACAGACACACTTTCACAAAGTCTGTACATAAGTGAAAAAACCTTGAGTTTTCTGTTAACTATGAACAGTAAAGATAATCTGTGTTTAGTTGTACTTAGTACAAAAAGGCAGAAAGCAAGAGGTGAGACAGCTCGCTCCAAAAGGGGTTTCCACGGCGACGGCGCTTAAAGTTCCGACACTATGCGGAACACGCGCCTCCCCATGTAGACGCCTACAGGGCAGCTTCAAGGTAGAGTAGGGCAGAAGGGGATATGGTCGATTTATTTATGCCACCGTATTAATTCTTGAATTTGATTTACTGCCATGACTAAATCCAGTACAGATTATCTGTTGACAAATGACAAGGAAAAACTTTCCATGTTTAAAATTTAGAGGTATCAATGACTTTTACTAGTTTTAGCAAACAAACAAATCAATATAAATTACTTCAACCAAGGCCGCAGTGGCAGGGAGAGAACCTTATGGATGCTGGGATCGATAGTGAAGATGCGAATATGCTAGATACCTCAGCAGAAACGAACATTCTCAATAACTCAAATCGCGGTCGAGTTGCTATTTTTATTGATGGCTCAAATCTATTTTATACCGCTTTACAACTCGGAATTGAAATTGACTATGCTAAACTACTTTGTTGTTTAACTCGGGGTTCTAGGTTATTACGTGCTTTTTTCTACACAGGAGTCGATCGCAATAATGATAAGCAGCAGGGTTTTCTGTTGTGGATGCGTCGAAATGGCTATCGTGTGGTTACAAAAGATTTAGTTCAGCTTCCAGATGGCTCCAAAAAAGCCAATCTTGATGTAGAAATTGCTGTAGATATGATCAATTTAGCTCCCTACTACGATACTGCGGTTTTAGTGAGTGGCGATGGAGATTTAGCCTATGCTGTAAATGCGATCGCTTACAAAGGAGCACGGGTAGAAGTCGTCAGTGTCCGCTCAATGACTAGTGACAGCTTGATTGATGTTGCCGACTGCTTCATTGACCTCGATACGATTAAACAATACATTCAAAAAGACTCTAATTCTGCCTATAACTGTCGCTCGCTATCCAACACCAGCGTCTAATTGACAATCTTCAATCTTCAATCCATCTTCATCTACACTAGTATCATGCCAGACTCACAGCTACTTTCTAGAGTAAAATGGCAACTACTAAAAGTGACTCTGTGCATTTTACTCACCTCTAACTGAGATGGATATTTTAATTGTTGAGGATGAACCGGAGATTGCTCAGTTAATTCAACATACTCTCGAAAAAGAAGGGTTTACCTGTCGCATTACCCGCGATGGCATCTCTGCCTTGCGGATGTTTCAGGAGCAACCACCAGATTTAATGATCCTAGACTTGATGATTCCTGGCTTGGATGGGTTAGAGGTCTGTGCCAGAATTCGCCAAAAACCAGGTGCAAAAGATCCATATATATTAATGCTCACTGCCAAGGGTGAAGAAATTGATCGTGTCATTGGCTTATCTACTGGTGCTGATGATTATATGGTTAAGCCTTTTAGCCCCAGAGAGTTAGTTGCCAGGGTGCGCGCCCTTTTGCGGCGCAGCCTTCGCGGTGGAGGGCAAAATCAAATTTATCGTACGCAACATTTTACAGTAGACGTAGAACAGCGTACCATCAGTCGCCAGATAGATTCTCAGCCATCAGAAATTCTAGAGTTAACAACCCTAGAATTTAACTTGCTCAGCACTTTCATCAGCAGTCCTGGTCGAGTTTGGAACCGTAGTCAACTGATTGACAAACTCTGGGGCGATAACTTTTTTGGTGATGAGCGGGTTGTAGATACTCATGTAGCGCGGTTGCGAAAAAAAATAGAACCAGATCCTGCTAATCCCACGTTTGTTAAAACTGTTGTAGGCGTAGGTTATAAATTTGAAGACCCGCCCCTAGTTTGAGCATGTTCAAGATTGGTTGGCGTTGGACAAAGTCCTTGCCTTTGGGAACTCGTCTATTTTTTTCCCACCTCGTAGTCATAATTGTGGCGGTGGTTAGTCTCGTCATCATTAGCAAACTTTCTTCTCCCCGCCTTTTTGTCCTGCACTTACAGCAATTAGAAAAACGGGGGTACAGATTATTTAATATCCGTACAGAATTAGTTGCCGGATTTGAAATCGCTTGGAGACGAAGTACTTTATGGTCAGTCGTAGTCAGTGCTACGGCAGCAGGAGGATTGAGTTACTTAGTCTCTAAGCGGATTATGCAAGGCTTAACTAAGATGGAACAAATTACTCAAGAGTTTGCTAGTGGTCGGTTGAATGCACGAGTACCTGTATCGGATATTCCAGAACTGAACAGACTGGGAGCAAGCTTTAACCGTATGGCAGCCAGTTTAGAAGGAGTAGAAGCGCGGCGGCGGGAATTAATTGGAGACATGACCCATGAATTGCGGACACCCTTAACAGTAGTGCGCGGTTATTTGGAAGAACTGGCTGACGGGAGAATAGAACCCTCTAGTGAAATTTATCTGCGGTTAGTCAAGGAAACGAAGCGGTTAGAACGATTAGTCAACGATCTGCAAGAACTTTCTAAAGCAGAAGCTGGTTATTTGCCGATTAACATTCAGCCTGTAAATCTACGTCCCTTACTAGAGTCATTAGTGGAAAGATTCGCCGACCAATTGCTTGAAGATGGGCCAGTGCTGCGACTGGAGTGTCCGCCACAGCTACCCCCTGTGTTAGCAGATATTGACCGTACAGAACAGGTGTTAGTGAATCTAGTTGGTAATGCAGTGCGTTACACTCATCAAGGCGCAATTACCATCCATGCTTGGACTGATGCCTCAAAACTTTGGATTGCAGTAATTGATACGGGTATGGGAATTGCCGCAGCAGATTTGCCCCATATATTTGAGCGCTTTTGGCGAGCTGATAAATCCCGCGATCGCCATTCCGGTGGTACTGGTATCGGTTTAACAATCTCTCGCCGTCTAGTGGAACTACAAGGCGGCTACATGGAAGTAGAAAGCGAACTCGGAAAAGGTAGCACTTTTCGTTTCTGTTTGCCTTTGTTTCGTTACAATGCCCGTTCGGGATAGCGAAAATAAGTCTTTCTCTTACCCCTTTTTGATTCACATCTCGCACGCCTATGCAACAACCTGAAGGCACTGCCTCCAAACCCTCGTTACCAGGTTCAACCTGGTAACGAGGACTAGAACCAGAGGCTCTTTATAGACATGAATTCGGTTGGGGTCAACCATTGGGTTAGGCGATGTCAGACAGGCACAGCCTGCAATTGCTGTTTGAGCCTAGAATCCTCGCCCTTATAGAGTGGGGAGTATGTAAATATTGATACCAAATTGCGTTCGGACATAGCAATAGCAATTCGTGCCCTCTCCCCTTCCCCTCTCCCAAATTGGGAGAGGGGTGCCGGCAGGCGGGGTGAGGGAAGTACTATTTTTGACTGCAACTTAGTATGACTTTTGCAAGAGGTATCATAAACAAAGTTCACAACAAAGTGTAAAATCTGCTGATCCGTTTCCCACTTTCAACCGAATTTTAATCATTCATTTAACACATAATTTTCATAGATAATACCAATTCTCAAAACTAGAACTACACATAGTTCGTAGTAAGTACTTAAGTGCTTACTACAAGCCAAGAAAATTTGTAGTCATTTTTTCGAGAAACAGTATAAATAGTGATGCAATATAACTTTCTGCTGTGAATACAATTATGATTAGGTATTTATTACCCTAATTTTCCTAATCAGATTAGGGTTAACCTCAAGTTCAAGGTGAAAGATAAAAGGTAAAATTATCAACTTAACTCTTTACTTTTGCTTTTTTATTTTGACTAAATACATGCAATTCCACTTGATAAAATGTATCAATCACAACTATCTTTTAGATGCAGCATAATCGCAGATGAAAGACCATCCCAAAGAGGAGTATTAACATCAGCCTTTCTCAAACCTACCGCCGTCCACGAATTACAATTTTTCAATATAGAGTAACTGCCAACTGCTCCATAAAAGCCTGCATTGCTAGTATGACCATTACCTAAACGAATTTTTTTACCCTTTGCATCTACTTTAAAGCTAGTTTGGATATACTCCATTAGTTGTAAATAATCGTCTTTATTGACTCGAACACATTTTACTTCTAAATTATCTAGTATTCTTTGATACCCTTTGACATGCATTACAGAGGGAGTAGGCAGAAATAGTGCTTTCAGAGTAGTAGACAATTTCAAATCTGCCAAAGAAGGAGTTGACATATAGAAGTCTCTATCTCCCCACCCAAAACTCAAATAATTGTAATCTTGGGTAGTATCTATACCAACTTCATTTATATATATATAATTGTGCCAATCAAAAACATTATTTTTGGTTGGCACTATAATATTGGAATGAATGCCTGTGTTTGAAATACAAATTTTCAATTCACAATTGTCTTTTGAGTAACTCATCCATTTTCTAGGTACAAACGCACTGATAGCTAGCAAAGCAAAGCCAAATAAGACAACACCTAAAAAGCAACTAGTCAACCGATATAATAAGCGTATAAAAACTAAATTATTAGTAAATTTCATAACAATACCTGCACAGTTTGAGAGGTAATTTCAACGAGGTGTAGGCGATATGTAAATAATCTGATGTATAAGCTATAAAAAGTATTGCCCATGAATCGGCGCGCACTGTTGTTAGTAAATCGTCAATCCCGCCAAGGACAAAAGCGTCTGCCAGAAGTGATGAGTTGTCTGGTGCAACAAGGATTCGAGTTAATTGCAGCATCCGCAGAAAACCCTCAAGACTTCTCAGATGTGATCCGCAGATACCAGCATCAAGTTGACATGGTAATTATTGGCGGTGGTGATGGCACTCTCAATGCTGCGGTAGGCACTTTAATTGAAACCAAATTACCCTTGGGAATCTTACCCTTGGGAACTGCCAACGATTTGGCTAGGACTTTAGGAATTCCCAATTCATTACCTGAAGCTAGCAAAGTTATTGCTAACGGTAAAGTGCGACGCATCGACTTAGGACGAGTAAATGACAAGTACTTTTTCAACGTAGCTAGTTTGGGGCTGAGTGTGAAAATTACGCAGCGACTCACCAAAGAAGTTAAACGCCGTTGGGGAATATTTGCTTATGCTTTCACCGCATTGCAAGTAATTTGGGAATCTCGACCCTTTAGTGCCGAGATTCGTATTCATGGCAAATCAATTAAAGTCAAAACCGTGCAAATTGCAGTTGGTAATGGTCGATACTACGGCGGTGGCATGGCAGTAGCTCACGATGCCACCATTGACGATCAAAGACTAGACTTGTACAGTTTGGAGATTCAGCACTGGTGGGAAATTATTTTCTTACTGCCTGCGATGCGACAAGGGCGACATATTAATGCACGCAATGTCCGCGCCCTTCAAGGTCAGGAAATAGAGGTGTACACCCGCAAACCGCGTCCTATTAATACTGATGGTGAAATTACGACCCAGACTCCTGCACGTTTTCGTGTTATTCCTCAAGCACTAGCTGTTTTTATTCCTAGAGAATAATTTTAATTTAGATACCTATAAACTTATTTCATTACGACCCAGACTCCTGCACGTTTTCGTGTTATTCCTCAAGCACTAGCTGTTTTTATTCCTAGAGAATAATTTTAATTTAGATACCTATAAACTTATTTCATAACGCTAGTATCTATTACAACAAGACAGAAGGTAAAACGCTCAAAAAATAAGCTTTTTGCTTAATTTCAACGTTATCTTTATTTCCACCCTAACATACTAGTACAACGTGGCGGAAATAAAGCTACCATTACAAATTGACGAAAAGCTTATTTCATAAGCTTTTTGACTTTTGAATGCGTGAATGCGTGACTTCCGCGCAGCGGTACTAGCCGCTATTTTCTAGTTTTTAACCATAACTTAAATTCTGCCTACGATAGATGAAAATTTGATATTTTAGGAAATAGTATAGATGCATTTGTATATATAACTAATTAAATTTATTTTAGTTAGTAAAACTAAATATTGTGAAAAATCACATCACTTCAGGGCAAATGCATTTGAAATTTTCTCAAGACATCAAGGCACTTTTGCAACGTTTAGCCGAACAGCCTTTGTCACTTGGAGATGTTCTAGCAGAAACCTCTGAACGAGGTTTTAGCTTGGTGATTGCACTATTAGTTTTGCCATTTTTGTTTCCCATGCCACCAGGATTAACAGGCCCATTTGGTGGTGCTTGCTTGATATTATCAGTGCAGATGATTTTAGGAAGGCGATCGCCTTGGCTCCCTCACAAAATCGCTAAGTATAAATTTCCTCGTTCCTTTGCACAGATACTATTGCAAAATCTGCAACGTGTTACCAGAATCTTAGAAAAAATTGCTCGTCCTCGATTGTCTAAAATAGCTGACCATGGCTGGGTTTGGCGTCTTAATGGGCTTTGTATTTCCTGGCTGGCTGTGTTGCTAATATCACCAGTTCCGCTTACAAATCCCATCCCTACTATAGGTATTTTACTGTTAGCAGTAGCAACAATAGAATCAGATGGTTTACTGATGTGTATTGGCTACATTTTTACTGTTTTAACTACTTTATTATTTGCCTTTATTGGTTATGTATTTTTTATAGCTCCAAGCTTGATACCAGCACTCTGGCGGTAATTAATTATCAAATGATTTTGAATTTAGAATTTTTAATTACTTAATAAAAACCCTCAGTTCAAGACTGAGGGCAGCAATTAGGGTGCATCTACCATTTATGTATCCATCATGGTGATAACAGTATCAGGAAAAATTGACTAGTTACAGAAATTTTTCAATACCTAAAAGGGAAGAAGTTTTCCTAATTTGGAACATGTTATAATAAAGCCCCCAGCCAGAGGCTGAAGGCTACAAAAAACTCGGGTGCATCTACCATTTCTTTATCCGTCATACTAATGAATGCATCCGGAAGAATTTATCGATAGCGATCCCCGGTTTTAATAGCAGAGTTGTTGGAATGGAAATGGCGATCGCGCTTTTGTGTTTATCTTCTAGTTTGCCAACTCGTTGAAGTACTGTAATATACTAAGCTACTCATCAATATTAAAGTTTATATTTGTAAGTGTCCTTTCTCAATGAGCTTTTCAGCTTCTAAATTAATAAGTATTACTTGCAAAGTTAATAACCAAGTGATGATAGGGCGTTTCATTCATTACCTACAATCTCATCTGTTTGCTAATTTGCAAACAAACTAAATTGAGGTAAAATTCTCCATTCAACAGCCTCAACAAAATTAAATCACTGCAAAACAGAGTAATGAGCAATAAATCTGCCCTGCATCAGAGATTTTCTAGAAACGTCCGTCAAAAGTGCAACTAACGATTTGAGTAACTCCGCCTTTCGCGAGGCTTTAGGAGTCGATAATTGCCCCTGTCAAGGTGTAAGTCTTGGAAATGGATTTTTCTTGGTGTCTTTGTGTCTTGGTGGTTAATAAAATTTATTTTTTCACCACAAAGGCACAAAGACACAAAGAAAACTCGATGTTGAAGGTTGCACCACCAAAGGGCTAGAGTCGATAATCAGTCTTCTCTCGAATCAACACTTTCATTTAGTGGCTGGGTAGACATTACCTATCTGGATGACAATCTCCGCCTTGTGCGTGGTAATCAGAGAAATTTGTATGTGCTGGTGCGAGATGAATAAAGTCTCTAGTGCTCATTTAGCGTTATTTTCACTACTTTCAGGTGTGTAGAGGACGTTGAAGAGAAGCCGCATTTATTCGTAACTGGCTCACCACCAACAAACAACAAAAATTTGTTGCCAGTCCGGAATAGTTTATATTGATTGGGGATAATTTGTTATCACCGGGAAGGAAACCTCTATAAAAGAGCGTCAGACATATATACAAGTGTAACTAGATGATCAGCGGCATGAAATTTCAACTGTTCTTAGCCTCTTTGTTTTCCCAGATTAAAGGACGCCATTGGTGGTTTGGTATGCTTTTGTGGATTGCATTGTGCTTACCTGCACAAGCATCTGTAATCCTGCGCGTAGCAATTGAGCGGGATGTCAATCAGGTGAAAGTGGGTAGTTCCACAACTGCGGTTGTCAAAGATAGTAGTGGCCGTACTCTGGGACAATTACCGGCGATGAATGCGTATTATGCCCAACCGGTTTCTGGCGGAGTTGCTTTGGATAAGTGGCGTTCTGCTTTATTTTGGATTGAACCGACAGGTAAGGGATTTGTTTATATTGGCGATCGCTGGTATCGAGGCAGAACTTTAGTTGTTCCCACAGAAAAAGGCCTAACTGCTGTTAACTGGGTGGATTTGGAAGAATATCTCTACAGCGTTATCGGTGGCGAAATGGACACCCGCTGGCCTCTAGAAGCTCTCAAAGCTCAAGCGATCGCTGCCCGTACTTATGCTCTTTACGAGCGTCAAAGACAGCGCAATAACCCCATTTACGACTTGGGTGATACTCCTGATCGCTGGCAGATTTACAAAGGCGTACTCAGTGAAACTCGCACTACTTATGCAGCAGTAGATACTACTGCGGGACAGGTACTTACTTACAAAAACCAGCTGATTCTCTCTGCATTCCATGCTTGTTCTGGCGGACACACTGAAAACGTCGAAGATGTCTGGGGAAGCAAAGAAGATTACTTGCGTGCGGTTCCCGACTTCGACCAAAATATCCGCGAGTGCTATTGGGCAAGAACCTTTTCTCCAACAGAAATTAGCACCAAATTTCCAGAAGTTGGCAATCCCAAGCAGATGATTGTAGAGAAGCGATCGCCTTTCAACAGCGTCAAAGCTTTAAAAATTGTCGGCGACAAAGGCGAAAAGGTGCTGCGAGGTGAAGAAGTGCGGACTGCCTTGAAGCTAAGAAGCACTCGCTTTAACGTCTCCAACGGCAATGGTGGTTTTTTACTGCAAGGACTAGGTTTCGGTCATGCGATCGGCATGAGTCAATGGGGAGCCTACAATTTAGCTCTACAGGGGGCAAATCACCTGCAAATTTTGGGGCATTACTATAAAGGCGTAGCCCTCACACCAATTAAGGTGAGTAACAAGTAATGAAATGACCAACTAATGTGGTGGTTGGTGGTTGGTGGTTAGTGGTTAGTGGTTGGTGGTTGGTGGTTAGTGGTTAGTGGTTAGTGGTTAGTTGTTGGTTGTCTCCCCACTCTCCCCACTCTCCCCATCTCCCCATCTCCTATTCCCTACTCCCTTCCTCAAGACGCCTTTGCCACTCTGCGTCAATTTGGGCACTACGCTCAACTTCTTGTTCTAGCAAGTCAGTCTCGGTAGAGTACACCAAATCTTCTTTGCCGATAACTTTTTCTGCTGCAAACTGCTGTGCATAGGCGATTTTTTGCTGTAATTGAGTATCCGCACTTGCCAATACCCTTGCTCTTGCTTGTCTTTGGCGGTTGCGTTCGGCAATTTTACGATTGCGCCACTTAATCCAGAAATAACGCACTAACGGCAAGGCTAAGAAACCTGTACCGTAGCCCAACAGCAACCAGTAAAACCCTTGGACAAAAGCTACTAGTCCACCCAATGCAGCCGCTGCTGTACCATCTCTCAACAAACTTCCTAAGATTAAAGCACCTACAAAATTGACTACACCCAATCCAGCACTTAAGAGAATTTGTCCTGACGAAGCAGCACTAAACCGCCAAGGAAATTCCTCTAAATAGGATTTTAATGAGCGACGACGCTTTTTAGCAGCACTTACTTGTAGTTCTGGGAAATAATAGACAATCTGCCCTTCAGGACTTACTGTCGGTTGTCCATTAAAGCGAGTCAAAACCGGCAGCATATAGTCTTCATACTCTTGTTGATATTTCTCACCAATATCATCAAGGTAAGGAGATATTTGTTCGGCTACCACTGCACCTTTGTTATTGCGAATGACGGCAGCAATTTCTTGCCAGCGCCGTTCTTCTAAGTTGGCATTAGGATTACCATCGCCAAACAAAAACGAAAATACAGCTTCAAAGAAATTTAGTTCGCTTTTTTCCTGTCGCCGTTCTTGGTAGTAGGTGTCGTAATTAGGGCTGAGATACCAGAAGAAATTAGGGAAATAGAAAAAGCCCCCTCCAAAATCACTACCGCGATCGCTGCTATCGCGATCGGAGTTCGCAGACATAATGATAATGAGGATGGTGATATAAATCAAGGCGATGGAAACAATCAGGAAAATGCCAAAAGAAATCCTAATCAGGTAAAAAAGAACCTTCCAGACTTTTTTCCACCATTCCTGCAACTGTAAGCGCAAGTATTTGTTACGTAAAACATCTCGAAAATTGCGCGGAAATTGGTAAACAATATCACCTGATTCTGCAACTTGCATATGTCCGCCAGCATCAGATGCAAGGGCTAATAATCCTTGATTGGCTATCTCGACATTCAAGCCTGCCTGGGTTGCCACATCGCCCACGGTAACGCGGTAGCCCAATCGTTCAACAGCTTGCATGATGGCGGGATTGGGAGCCATTGCTCTCCCCTCCTAATTGAAAACAACTCTTTCTTATTCAAGTATAAAGTTTCATTTTTAAAGACTTAGCAAGAGGAAAAAACTGAGCATACATACCCAGCTGCTTTGGGCATCCAGTTCTGAAGTTAGCCGAATACAGCCCTACTGTTGTTGTGTTGGGTTATTGTGATACTGCAAATAAAACGAGCGCGGAGGGATTCGAACCCCCGACCTACAGAACCGGAATCTGACGCTCTAATCCACTGAGCTACGCGCCCTTGCTTCGTCTAATTATACGACGTTAACAGATGAATTATAGCATGATTAAGAGAAACGAGAAAGAAATTTCCCCTTTCCCGCAGTCTTTGAAAGTGCTTTTTGTCCAGATTTCAAAAATGAGTGTCGCGATCGCGATGCAATCTCTGAATATTGATTGCTTTGTTGACATCCGTTAGTGGACTGCTGAGGGAACACAACAGGTAAACAGGTAAAAAGTTTAACTAATTGAGAAAATTCTCATTAATCTTACAGAAAAAGCTAACCTAGCTATCAAACCGCATTTCAAATTAAAACAGTTCAACCAAAGCGATCGCATTAAAGAAATAAGAATTCCTCTGTTCGAGTCTCTAGTCCCTAATCCCAAGCTTCTACATATAGCTATTAGCTGGGGAAACTTTTTGAATTTCTTCTTTAATGCTATCGAGGTCAATAAAGCAGTCAGCGACATTAATTAAATTGTCACTTGTCATCGAGCGTAGACTAACAATTTCAACCCTCACGCCTTTGTAGGAAACAGCGTTAACAGCATAAGCGAGGTCTCCATCTCCACTGACTAGAACCACAGTATCGCAGTAGGAAGCTAAGGTCATCATATCTACGGCGATTTCTACCTCCAAATTGGCTTTTTTAGAACCATCAGGAAACTGAACTACATCTTTGGTCACTACACGATAGCCGTTGCGACGCATCCACAACAGAAAACCCTGTTGTTTTTCGTTGGTGCGATCAACACCAGTGTAGAAAAAAGCGCGCAACAACCTGCCACCTTTTGCTAAATGGGAAAGTAGTTTAGAGTAATCAATTTCAATACCTAGTTGCAAAGCTGCATAAAATAAGTTGGAGCCATCAATCAAAATAACTACTCGACCGCGATTTGATAAATTATAAATTGAACTTTCTCCGGAAACATCTGGTATTTCGAGATTTTCATCTTGAAAATCTATTTCAATCAGATTTTGTTCCTGGTATAGCGGTTGGTGTCGCCATCCTTGATTTTGAGTGTTTTTTTTGTTAAAATCGGTGGTGTTCATTAAATTGCCTCAAATCAGAATTCAAAAATTTTCTTGAGATAAACAGGAAGTCAAAAGCTGTTGTTAGTGGCGCTAGAGCGCAGTCAGCTTTTCTAAAGTTTGCCTATATTTTGGTGCATCACGATCTTTTCCAACTAAATTATTCAGAACAGAATTTTGAACCACAATATTACTGCCTAGCGAAAGATGATAGCTCATAATTCCAAAAATGATAATCTTTGCTAGGGTTAAACTTTGGCATGAAATTTTGTCAGATGGTCTAACTAGCAATTAAATCCCCTTTATAACATATGTATCGTTAATTCAACAGATTGTGGTGAGGAGTCTCTTCCCCCTACGGTAAATCTTATATAGACACGCAGTAATTTCTCTGCCAATTCCTTTGGGGCAATCCTTACTTATTAAGTTGGCACCAATGCCAATATGTCCACCACAAAAGAGTTTGACGTTGCTGAATAATGAGATGATTGAGGCTGACGCGGGGATACAGTGATTATTGTTGGTGCAAATTCCAAAATCATCTCGCAATTATGCAACGCCAAGAATTTTAATAATAAGAATTAAATATAGCAAGTTGGATGTGTTTCAGCTTACTGCTGTTGTTCAGGTGTTGATGGCATCAATGGATTGAATTGTTGTTCTGGCTCTGGATTAAGAAACTGACGCCAAGTACGGATTTGCTGTTGTGCTGCCCTGTAAGCTGCTGTACCACGTGGAATGAGGCTGGCTGTCTCAATCCCTCTTGATATATCAGCTTCGCCCTGAGAACGCGCCATTTCCAACAGTTGCTGACTCCATCGGTCAATCGCTACGTCGATCTCACTGCGTAAAACGCTGTTACGAGGCACTTGCTCTGCTATATTAATTGCCTGTGCTAAAGCTTGCGGAGTCCCAGTCAATGCTACTTCTCGCGCTCTCTTCCAATTTTCGCTATCGCGAATTTGTCCGCGCCAATCATTTATAGCTGCTTGGGCTTCACTAGAAAGTGCCCTTCCCGATGTAATCTGTTGAGCGGTGTTAATTGCTCCGGGGAGATCGCCATTACTAGCTAGTTCTCGTGCTTGAGTCAAATAAGGCTGGTCTTGAATTAACTGAATCTTTGCCGTCCAAATAGCAATTTTTCTTTGTGCTTCTCGGTATAATGCCCGACCGCGACGAATTTGATTTGCCTCAGCGATCGCTGCCTGTAAAGAGTTAATATCCTCAAACGAAGCAATCTCTTCAGCACGTTCTAGAAAAGGTCTATCTTCAATAGTTTGAATCTCAGCAACCCAGCGATTAATTTCTTCT
The DNA here is from genome assembly GCF_000517105.1 of Fischerella sp. PCC 9605. GTDB lineage: Bacteria > Cyanobacteriota > Cyanobacteriia > Cyanobacteriales > Nostocaceae > PCC9605. The sequence goes on from NZ_KI912148.1 coordinate 1,981,282, forward strand.
CTTGCTTCTTCGCTGCGGGGATTGCTATCGGGGACTTGTTGCGCTTCGGCAATAGCTGCGGTCAAATCGTTAATTGTTCCTTGGCTAGCCAGCATTCGCGCTTTTTCTAACTTGGAGACATCTTCAATTTCTATTTGCCAACGAGCAATTAGCTGTTGTGCTTTGTCGTAAATTGCCCTTGAGGGGTCGATTTGTTGGGCTTGGGCAATTGCTGTCTCTAGACCAGCAACATTACCTATCCAAGCATTAGCTTGCGCTTCTGCCAAGGCAATAAAATCTTCAGTTTCCGACTGTAATCCAGTACTCGGAGGAATTTGCTGAGCGATGGAGATGGCTTCATCCGCGTTGCGTTGATCTAGCTTTGTCTGCGCTAAATCAAGCATCTTGCGTCCTAATTCTGGAATTGCCTCTTGAGCCTTCTGATAGACGTAGCTATTTGTTCCTATTGATTCTACCAGCTTGATGGCTTTGAGTAAGTTATCCACATTGTCGGTTTGTGCCAAGCTTTCAGCTTTGATGAGCTTGTCGCCATCTTCCCGAGCACTAGTAATCAGGCGATTTAATTCGTCGTACTTTATACTTGCCCAGAATTTATTCTCGACTCGCAGCAATTTAGCGGCAGCCATAAATGCGTTGTGCCAGTGTTGTTCGCGCATTTCGTCTTCCGCTTTTCGGTAGATATTTTCTGCCTCAGACCAAGTTGAGTTCCATTGGGAAATTTGGTCTTTTACCAGTGTGCGGGTGGGGACATCTTCGGGGATTTGACTGGCAGTGGCGATCGCTTCTTCTAGTTTGCCTGCTTGAAAACTATTATCTGCTAGTTTCAAAATATCTCGCGACCATTGTTCGATAGAACGGTCGATTTCTGTTCGTAAGGGATGGCTGTCTGGCAGTTGTTTGACTAGGGCGATCGCTTGCAGCAGGTCTTTGACCGTTTGCTTGGATGCTGCTAGTTGGGCACAATGTAGGCGCACCGACGCACTCGCAAGCGGCCAGAAAATTGATGGGCAGTTGGGGGCAGATGGCAACTTTAATAGCATTGCCATTGACATATACGCTATGGTTCCAGGAACTAGCGTTAATACAAACGCCCACAGAACCCAACTTGTTAACAAGCGTGGTAATTTACCAGAACCACGACCACCAGAAGGTGGTTGTCCGGAATTGCTTTGTTTTGAGCGCTTCACAGGCTTAGAGTCAGAACCAGTAGCTGGTACACCAGACTCTTGAGTTTCACCGACCTGCCGTGTTTGGGATAATCTTGTCATTGTATCTGGCTCTCTTGTTCTGCCTGGTGACCAACTTTCTGGAATATCCCGCTCTGTCATCTCTCACACCATCATAAATTAACAGCAATCTGCTCTAAATCGCTACTTTGATTGTTGCCATAGTAACCTTCTCCTTAGGAAAAAGCTACCTCTTGCACTCTCTTACCTCCATAGATATCATTACAAGCCCCAATTAAAGGTAGTATTTTATACTTTTATTTGGTAGCCGCAGATTCTGCTTGCAAATCGACAATTAGCTGAGCTAAGTGGTCGCTACTTGCCTGGTAAACTGTACCACAAAAATCGCAAGTTGCTTCTGCACCATCATCTTTGATAATCATGTCTTGCAATTCTGCTTCTCCCAACAATTTCAGCGCTTTTAAGACACGGTCAAATGAGCAACCACAGTGGAAGCGTAGCATTTGAGTTTCAGGAAATATTACTAACCCCATATCTCCCAGCAAGTCTTGGAAAATTTCTGTTAAAGACTTGCCAGCTTGTAGCAAAGGAGTAAATCCTGTTAAAGCAGCAACTCGTGATTCTAAGGTTTCTATTAAAGCTTCGTCCCTGGCTGCTTTGGGTAACACTTGCACCAGCAAACCGCCAGCGGCGGTTACTCCATTTGGTTGCACGAATACACCTAAAACCACAGCTGAAGGTGTTTGTTCGGAAGTGACGAGGTAATGAGCCACATCATCTCCGATTTCACCAGAAACGAGTTCAACTGTACTGGAGTAGGGGTAGCCATAACCAATGTCGCGTACGACATAGAGATAGCCCTCACCAACTGCACCACCAACATCTAGCTTACCTTTAGCATTTGGAGGTAACTCAATTGCTGGATTTTCTACATAACCGCGTACTGTGCCATCTAAGCCTGCATCTATCAGTATACCACCCAAAGGCCCATCACCCTTTACCCTGATGTTAACTCTAGAGCCAGTCCGCTTCATGTTGGATGCCATCAACAAGCCTGCTACCATAGTCCGACCTAGGGCAGCGGTTGCTACATAGGAAAGCTTATGGCGCTGTCGTGCTTCTTCTGTCAGACGAGTCGTGATTGCGCCTACTGCACGAATCCCGCCATCGGCTGCTGTGGCGCGAATTAACTGATCCGCCATGAAAAACCTTACATTTCTTTACAACACTCTCTCTATTTTAAATTCACAGCTTGTAGAAAAGTAACCAAATATAAAGAGTAAGGGTGAAGGATGTCCGTACAAACAGAAGCGGCTTTCTGTACATTTTGAAGATGCGACACGCCATAACCAAGTCTTTGCCATACTAAAAGAAAAAGCGATCGCTCCAACAATGCTGGGTACTTTCCAAAAAAGTCAACTGCGAATAGAACTTGAAGCTTCAGCAACTGCAATTGGTGACAGTCTGCTGCGTCCTGCACAATTAGAAAAATGGCTACTTTCGGGTAGCCTTCCACCCGGAATGCCAGAACAGTTGCATCCAGGATTTCAATTTACTACCCGAACCGGGCCAGTCACTATTCATCATCAAGTAGATGTAGCAACATCCAACAGCTTGCGCTTGATTCTCAGTCAAGGAATTGACGGCTTTCACGAATGGTACTGGGGAGAAGGTTGGGTACAGTCCCGTCTGGAAGGAGTGTCAATTTTGCCACTGGCTTTGGGGCAAAATTTGAATCTGCTAAGTTTGCGGCAATTTTTATTGAATAAGTAAGTTGTTTGTTGTTTGTTGGTGGTTGTTTGTTGTTTGTTGTTTGGAAAAGTCAACAATGATCTACCAAATAATGTAAGGGCGCAAGACCTTGCACCCTTACCAACCAACCACCAACCCTCCGGGTTCGCCAGTTGCTCATGGGGGAAACCCCCAAGACCGCACTGGCTCACCACCAAAAACTAACTACCTAGACGCATTTTGCAATTCAGCTGTGCGTACTGCTAGTTGCTGTGTCTGATTACCGCGCTGCACTTTTACTTGCAACGTCTGACCGATACGACTATCTTCGACGAGATTTTGCAACTGTTCGGCACTGTTGATTGATTGACCATCAACTTGAGTAATTACATCTCCTCGGCGAATACCCGCATTAGCCGCTGGGGAATTCGGTATAACTCGCATCACTAAAACCCCATTCACTTCTGGGATGAGAAACTGGGAATTGGGGTCGCTGTTGCTCTCTTTTGCTAGCTGGGGTGTTAAAGTTAGCATCTGTACGCCTAAGTAAGGATGAGCGACTTTGCCACCGCGTTGCAATTGGGCTGCTATTTGTTTGGCTTTATCAATAGGAATAGCAAACCCAATCCCCATCGCATCAGCACGAATAGCTGTGTTGATGCCAATCACTTCACCTCGTTCATTCAATAGCGGGCCGCCAGAGTTACCTGGGTTAATTGCAGCATCAGTTTGAATAAAGTCCAAGCGTTTATCGGGGATACCTACTTGGGCGCTGGAACGTCTGAGGGTACTGACAATACCTAAGGTGACAGTGCTATCGAATCCCAAGGGATTGCCCACTGCGATCGCCCAATCTCCCACCTGTACATTAGATGAAGTACCTAAGGGTGCAACGGGCAAATCGCCACCAGCGTTAATCTTGACGACAGCCAAGTCTGTTACCTCATCCACACCTTGAACTTTGCCCTCAAAAGAGCGGCCATCCTTGAGGCGGACTGTGACTTTATCAGCATTATCGACCACGTGGGCGTTAGTCATAACTAAGCCACTTTTGTCAATAATGAAACCAGAGCCTAGACCGCGTAATTGCTCCGGAGGCAACTGTTGGGGAAAACTTTCACCAAAAAACCTCCGGAAGAATGGGTCATCATAGAATGGATCGGGGATACGACGGGTAACTGTACGTTCGGTATCAATCCGTACAACTGCCGCCCCCACGCGATTTACCGCTGCCGTCACAAAGCTGCTGCTACCAATAGCGGCTGCTGCTGGTGATTGCCGCTGGGCAATTAGTTGTGGTGTGTCTGTTGTGACAGGATCTGGTGCTGGTTCAGCTTGGGAAGGTGACACCTGTAGAGTGCCAACAGTTAATACAACTCCTAAAATTACAGCTAATACGTGAGTGGTGAGTTGTCGAATAGACCGGGGTAGTTGGGAAAATAGCATAACCACAACCTAAAATGTTTCAGTCTAGTAGTTAGGTAATTGCGACAATTATCTTTAAAGCTATTGTTGCAGATTTGATGAGAATCCCTGCGTATTGACGCTGGTTCTCATCTGCAAGTTTCGCGATTTCTCCTAATTTTTATACTTAGGGCGTTACGCGATTAGGTCTGTAATTAATAATTAAATTTATTTGAATTTAGAAGCGGAAAGCTATTCTAGACATTCACACTTGTACTGTTCGGGAATTAGGGTAGTTAGTCATTAGTCATTAGTCAAAAGTTAGTGGTTAGTAGTTATTCTCCCACTCTCCCCATCTCCCCATCTTCCACTCTCCCACTCCCCCACTCTTTCCACACCTCTCTAGGCTAGGATCTTATGTACTACCAAAACTTCAACAGTAACCAATGAACGGATCGAAGCGATTAGCTAAATCATCCTTGTCCAATTTTGAGCAAGAGGAGGATATACTCCTGGAAGATACAGACCATGTACATGCAGATCAAACTCACAAGCATGGACAGTCGTCTCATCCTCACGTTCATAGTGAAGAGTCTTTGCGACGATTGGTCAATCGGCTGTCGCGTATAGAAGGGCATATTCGTGGTATTAAGACTATGGTGCAGCAAAATAGCCCCTGTCCGGATGTGTTGTTGCAAATTGCCGCAGTGCGGGGTGCATTAGATCGGGTAGCACGAATTATTTTAGATGAACATTTAACAGAGTGTATTGCCAGAGCCGCAGAAGAAGGCAATATTGAGGTAGAAATTGAACAACTCAAAGCTGCCTTGGACAGGTTTTTACCGTAAAGGGGATTGGGGATTGGGGATTGGGAATTGGGGAATGGGGAAAGTGGGCATTGGGCATAGTTAACAACCACTAACCACTAACCACTAACCACTAACCACTAACCACTAACAAACAACAACCAACCACCAACAACCAACTACCAACCAATTACCCATCAATTTGTCGTACTACTGTTAGGGCTGAGTAACTCACACCAGCAGTACCTTCACCGGGGTGGGTGGAGTCACCAACTAACCACAGATGAGCTATTGGTGTACGATTGGCGAAACCAAAAGGACCGAATGTAGGTATTCTTTGACCAATACCACCAACAATACCTCGATCGCGAACTGTAAAACGGGCAAAGGTACGCGGTGTGGCGGCTTCTATATGAAGAATAGTTTCTGGTTTTAAGTAAAAGTATTTTGCAAGGTGGGCGATCGCATCTTCTGTATACTTTTGCTTTAACCCTTCATAATCCTCTGTATCCCACCAAGGTTTTGGATCTACGAAGGAAGATGCAATAATCGTACCTTTTCCGACTGGGGCACGACCATCACCAGGATTACTAACAGATACAAATAGGGAATTATTCTCGCCAATCGGGCCATTTGCGTCGTACATAAACTGTAGGTGAGGCGGACATCCAGGCGGAATCGCACTTTCATCGACACCCAAATAGATTACAAACGCGCCCGATGCTGGCGGCAGTTTTTCTACACGCTTTTTATACCCACGCGGGGCTTTCTTACCAAGCAACTGTACTAGGTTTTGAACAGTAACATTAGCAACTACATGGTCGGCTGATTCAGTCCATACTTCCCCTGTTTTTTGGTTACGAATCACCACAGCCGTAGCTTTGCCATCCTTGACTTTGATGTTTTCAACAGTATGGCGCATTAATAATTTACCGCCATCTCTTTCCAAAGCTTGTACTAGGCGATCGCTAAGTACCTGCATGCTACCTTGAAGATGAAACAATCCTTGCGGTTCCTGCGAGACACTCAACGCCGTTGCTGCGTAAAGTAATGCTGTTTCCTCTGCATTCACCTGGGAATACAACTTCAGTTGCAAATCCAAAAAAGTCCGCAAACGATGATCATCTGCCAGTTTATACGCACGCAAAGCATCCCCCACCGTAAACAAGGTGTAAGGTACGGTAATTAATGTACCGGGACGCACTGCTTTTGTTAGCTGCAACAAATCCCAGATATCACGTGGCGGTAGTACGGGATCGCGTCCTTGAAATTCCCAACTCGCTTTGAATAGTGCTGCAATTAATTGCCAAAAGGGTTCGCTACCAGGGAACTGTCGCTGACGTTCTTCTTGCCATTTTTGGCGATCGCGCCAAACATTGATTGGTGTATCTTCCCCAGGTAAGTACACTGCACAAGCTGGATCGCATGGTGTCGCTGGTGGCAGATCTATTTCTAGTTCTGAAAAAATCCGGTGATGAATTCCTCCTGGTTCCAAACCTGCTACCTGGGTTGCACCTACATCAAAGGTGAAGCCTTTGCGTTTAAAGGTAGAAGCACAGCCTCCAGGAACTAGGGCTTGATCCAAGATTAAGACACTGTAACCTTTCTTGGCTAATAAAGCTCCAGCTGTGAGTCCGCCTATTCCCGCACCAATAACGATAACGCGGGGTTTGTTTTTGCCAACACGATGATTTGGTATTGACATTACTACATATTTTTTAACATTGTTAATTATATTTTACAAATATTTACTAGAAATTAATACTCTAAGTTGCAAGGAATAGGGGGCGGGCAAGATGCCCACCCCACAAGAGTTTCATTTAAATGATGCTGTCCAAACTAGAAGAAGTTCGCGCTCATTGTTTGCTAACGGTTGGACTGCAAAGCGTCTAACGCCATGTTTAGCTTCAAAACGTTGACTCCGGGTTCACCAAAAATACCCAAGAATCTGCCGTCTGTATTTTGTTGTATCAAACTTTTAATTTTGTTTGGGTCGATATTACGAGCAGTAGCGATGCGCTGAATCTGCGCTTGGGCTGCGACAGTGCTAATGTGTGGGTCAAGACCAGAGGCAGATGTGTAAACTAAATCAGCGGTAGGTTGAATTTTGGCTTGATTAAGACGTAAGACCTTATCTTGAATGCGTTTTAACAAGTCGAGGTTGCTGGGAGCAAGGTTGCTAGCACCAGAGGTTCCTGTCGTGGCAACTTCCGATTTGGTACTGTAATCAACAGTGCTGGGACGACTCCAAAAGTAGCGATCGCTTGTAAAAGGTTGACCAATTAATGCCGAACCAATAATCATATCATTTTTTGTCAGCAAGCTACCATTTGCTTGGAAAGGCAAGGCTATCTGTCCAAATGCCAGCATGAACAAAGGGTAAATAAATGCTGTTATTAACCACAAAGCCACGGTAGAACGAATAGCTTTACTAATTTGGCGTAATTGACTCATATTAAAATTTCTCTGGTTGAAAAATCACAACAAATAAATAAATGCACAAACTAAGGGTGACTAGTCCCAACAAGGCAAGAGTATATGCTTGCCAACGTGACAGTTCTCCTGGTGTGGCTGCCTGAACTGCTGGTGCTAGCAGTACATTGAAGCAAAATACTAAAAACAGATAGACAGGGACGCGATTTTTTCTGAGTTTGAGAAAGGAGATGATTTCTGAAAAATCCTCTGATAAATATTTCATCATTCAAAATCTAAAATCGTATTACGCCAAACCGACTGCTGCGATGAGAACATCAATGACTTTGATGGCGATGAAAGGAGCAATGACGCCACCAAGTCCGTAGATAAAAATATTGCGCTGTAAAAGTTGGTCAGCGGTAAGTGGTCTAAACTTAACACCAGTTAACGCTAATGGAATCAGAGCAGGAATAATCAAGGCATTATAAATTAGCGCCGATAGAACCGCAGATTGGGGACTTGCCAAACCCATAATGTTGAGACCGCCAACACCAATACCTGCGAAGATGGCGGGAATAATGGCGAAATACTTGGCGACATCGTTAGCAATAGAAAAAGTGGTAAGTGCACCACGGGTAATTAGCAGTTGTTTGCCAATAGTGACGATATCAATTAACTTAGTGGGATCAGAATCCAGGTCTACCATATTGGCAGCTTCTTTCGCTGCTTGTGTACCGGAATTCATTGCTACTCCCACATTCGCCTGTGCGAGTGCAGGTGCATCATTGGTACCGTCACCTGTCATGGCAACCAATTTTCCTTGTGCTTGTTCCGAACGAATCACCTCAATTTTGTCTTCTGGAGTCGCTTCGGCAACAAAGTCATCAACTCCTGCTTCCTCGGCAATCACAGACGCGGTAATGCGGTTATCTCCCGTCAGCATTACGGTTTTAATTCCCATGCGTCGCATTTGGTCAAAGCGATCGCGAATACCCGGTTTAATAATATCTTTAAGATAAATCACCCCGTAGATATCATCGTTCTGACATAGTGCTAATGGAGTTCCACCCAATCTGGAAATGCGCTCGTAGGCTGCATCGAGTTCGGGAGTTAATCCACCATTGCGCGATGCTCCAGAGGAGCCGCTACGCGATCGCACAAATCCTTTAATCGCGTCCACAGCACCTTTACGAATCTCTTTGCCATTAGGTAAGTTAGTTCCACTCATGCGCGTTTTGGCAGAAAATTCCATACCTTCTGCTTCTTTTGGGTCAAAATCTAATTTTGCCCCTAATTTCTCTGCCAACTTGACAATTGACTTACCTTCTGGTGTTTCATCAAACACGCTAGATGCCAAGGCAACTTTAGCTACCTCATTCAGAGAATGACCGTTAACGGGAATAAATTCCTCTGCCATACGGTTTCCCAAGGTAATCGTACCTGTTTTATCTAATACTAGAGAATTTACATCGCCACAAGCTTCTACCGCTCGTCCAGAGGTAGCAATGACATTGAACTGGGCAACTCTATCCATTCCAGCAATCCCAATCGCACTGAGTAAACCCCCAATCGTGGTAGGAATTAGTGCTACTAGTAAAGCAATTAATACAGCAACACTTACTGGTGATTTAACGTAGAATGATACGGTGGGTAGAGTTGCAATCACTACTAAAAACACTTGAGTCAGAACAGCCAGCAAGACTGTTAAAGCAATTTCATTGGGTGTTTTGCTGCGTTCTGCACCTTCTACCAAGGAAATCATCCGGTCAATAAAGCCCTTGCCAGGATCGGCAGTAACGCGAATTATCAATTCATCAGAGATGATCCGCGTTCCTCCAGTGACGGAACTAGCAATATCTGTTCCTGGTTGTTTCAAAACTGGTGCAGACTCCCCTGTAATGGCAGATTCATCTACAGAAGCCACCCCTGTAATAACCTCTCCATCAGCGGGGATCATATCACCTGCGATAACTTTCACTTGATCGCCTCGACGTAAAGCTGTAGAACTCACTTCTTCGATAGAACCATCAGGAAGAAGTTTGCGGGCTAAAGCATCAGATTTGGTGGCTCGCAAAGCATCTGCTTGAGCCTTACCCCGCCCTTCGGCGACAGCTTCGGCGAAGTTGGCAAAGACAACGGTAAAGAACAGAATCAAGGTAATTAGACCGTTGAAAAGTCGCTGTTTATCCCCAGGATATGAACCAAACAAGTTAGGTGCAATTGTTACCAGTGCAGTAATAATTGTGCCTACCCACACCATAAACATGACTGGGTTTTTGAGCATGGTACGCGGGTTTAGCTTGATGAATGCTTGCCGAAACGCCTGAGAGTAGAGTCCAGAAGTTTTTGCTTTAGGCGTATGTTTGCGTTCTTGTCGAGGTTTTGTAGATAGTTGCATTTTTGTCATTGGTCATTTGTCATTGGTTATTTGTTAGTAGTTAGTAGTTAGTAGTTAGTGGTTAGTAGTTAGTGGTTGGTCGTCTCCCACTCCCCATCTCCTTACTACCCTCCGCGAGCAATTAAAAACGCTTCTGCTATGGGCCCTAAAACCAGTACGGGGAAGAATGTCAATGCGCCAAGTATCAAAATCACGCCACCTGTAACCCCAGTGAAAAGTCTGGTATCAGTTCTTAGAGTTCCAGAAGTCTTAGGAACGGATTGCTTGCGGGACATGCTATCTGCCAGTAGTAATAAGGCAATGATCGGTATATAGCGTCCTGCCAACAGGCTAATACTGGTGCTGAGGTTCCACCAGAGGGTGTTATCTCCTAATCCCTCAAAACCAGAACCATTATTAGCAGCAGCGGAAGTATATTCGTAAACTACCTGAGAAACACCGTGAAAACCTGGGTTACTAATGCCTGACAGAGTATCGGGAAAGCCAAAGACAATTGCCCAAGGAATGAGAATGGCGAAGGGGTGAACTAACAAGACTACACTAGCGAGGACAATTTCTCGCTTTTCAATTTTGCGTCCTAAAAATTCTGGTGTTCGTCCCACCATTAATCCAGTGAGGAATACCGCCAAAATTAAGTAAACAAATAGATATGCCGTGCCAGTTCCTTGACCACCCCAGATGATTTGCAGAAACATGTTAAATAAAGTGGCAAACCCTCCCGAAGGCATCAAGGAATCGTGCATCCCGTTGACAGCACCACACATTGTTGCTGTGGTCATGACTGCCCAAAGTGAGGTTTGCGCCCAACCAAAGCGAATTTCTTTTCCTTCTAAGTTGGGTTGTTGTCCTCCCAAAAGGGAATTAATAAGAGGATTTCCTTGAAACTCACCTACTGCGGTTACGCCTACCAAAAAGACAAAGATGACAAAGACCATCCAAAACACTAACCACGCTTGCTTGCGGTTGTTGGCAAATACACCGTAGGTGTAAATCAGCGCTGAGGGGATGGAAATCATTGCCCAAGTCTCTAACAAATCAGAGAACCCATTCGGATTTTCAAAGGGATGGGCAGAATTGATGCCAAAAAAACCGCCGCCGTTCTCTCCTAGTTGTTTGATTATCTCAAAGTGGGCAACAGGCCCGCGAGCAATAACTTGAGTTGCGCCTTCTAGAGTAGTTGCTTTGACTGGGCCTGCTAAGGTTTCTGGCACGCCTGTCAAGATTAACAACAATCCCCCAATGATAGACATGGGCAGCAAGATTCGCGTGATTGACTTTGTGAGGTCAACATAAAAGTTGCCCAATGGTCTACCAGTTAAACCGCGAATAAAGGCAATACCCACTGCTAAGCCAGTAGCAGCAGAGGTGAACATTAGAAAACCAAGTGCAAAAGTTTGGCTGGCGTAGCTAAGGGTTGTTTCACCAGAATAATGCTGCTGGTTTGTATTGGTGACAAAAGAAATAGCGGTGTGCAAAGCCAAATCCCAACTCGGTGCACCTAGCCCTGTGGGATTTAGTGGTAGCCATCCTTGCGCCATCAAGATTAAGAAAACCAAAATCCCCATGACCAGATTGCTATACAACACTGCTTTGGTGTACTGCCAACCTGTCATTTCTTTTTGTTGCTGCACGCCACTAAAGGCATAGATGACTCTTTCTATGGGAGTTAACACAGGATCAAGCAGTGTTCTTTCTCTCATGAAAACACGAGCTATGTATCTTCCCAAAAAGGGAGTAGTTGCTATGACTATGATTAATGTCAAAGCGATTTGAATCCATCCTTGTAGCATGAACTAAAAAAACTCCTGACAGGATAAGTGGAATTATTTAACAAACACTCATTAAATGAGTAGTAAACTGGATGTGTTTTGTTCAAGGAAAATTTAAGCGCAGGAATTTGGTCTGAATTTAATGCAATAGCTAGTAAATAATCTCCATAGCAAATAGTTGTTTCAGCACTTGGTTGGATAACTTGATTATCCCGAACAATACCCAGCAAAAAACAGTTTTCAGACAAGTTTAGCCTGCTTAAAATAACACCACATTAGCAGCTATTTATTTGAATTTTTATACTGATTATTCCTAATATCATAACAGCAGAATTTCAGAGAGATAATGATTTGGCTTTTTCTCTGATTGGTTGTATTAATTCACATCATTGATGATTTTTGTAAGGAAAACAATAATAGGAGGATATAAAATAAAGTTTATTTTTTTATATTCAGCATTTAGTACTAGATATATATCAATAGTTAACGTGTTTATAGATTCTCTAAACACTAGATATAATTGCACCTAAACACGATATACCAGAATTCAATTAGAGTAGAATTGATCTAATAATTTCATCGCTTAAACTTAGATATATAGTTAATAAAATTTATAAATAGGGCAGTTTTGTGAATGGCATCTTTGAAAGCTATATTGCAGTCCAAGAATTCGCGCTTGGGCAAAACTTTCCTGATCTTGGGAGTTTTTCTCGTTATTGGAACTCTAGAATATTCCACCCCAAATGACTACGTATTTGGATATCTCTACAGTGGGGCGATTTTACTGGTAAACTCCTGGTTTGGAGAAACAGCAACTTTACAGGCAACATTGATTGCTGTCTGTCTCACGATGTTAAATTTGTGGATACCAGGGCGAGAAGCAATCGGAGTTTCTACAGTTGCAAGTCGAGTTATTGCCTCAATGGCGTTGATGGTGACGGGATTTTTGAGTCAACGCCTACGACGTTCGCAAGAAGCTATAGCCTGTACCCAAGCTAAGTTAGAAGCACAGGAACAATTGGTGAGACTGCGAGAAGATTTTGCCTCCACCCTCACTCACGATCTCAAAACACCATTATTAGGGGCAATTGAGACTATCAAAGCATTTCAGCAAGAAAAATTTGGTGCTGTCTCGCCAGTTCAGCAGAAAGTCTTAGCGACAATGGTACGCAGCCATGAGACTTCTCTGCAATTTGTAGAAACTTTATTGGATGTCTATCGTAATGATACTGAGGGTTTAAAGCTGAACTTAACACCTGTGGATTTAGCTGCTTTAGCAGAAGAAGTGGCTGTTAGTCTCGCTTCTTTAGCTGCTAATCGCCGCGTTTATATCTCTTTTCGCTATGGAGATTCAGATTTTCGGCGATCGCTATGGGTGTTAGGCGATACTCTGCAATTGCAACGAGTGTTTACCAATCTTTTAGTAAATGCCATTAACCATTCCCGACGAGGTGGTCATGTCGAAGTGGTGCTAGAATCACAAGCATCTTATCAAGTCGTCAAAATCTTGGATACAGGTGCAGGTATTTTACCTGGAGAATTTTCTCATCTGTTTGAAAGGTTTTACCAAGGGCATAGCGATCGCCAAGCTAAAGGTTCAGGACTGGGGCTTTATCTATCTCGTCAAATTATCGAAGCGCATAGAGGTATAATTTGGGCAGAGAACCGAGTGTCTACTAAAGATGCTTCATCTAATACGACTACAACTGGAGCGGTCTTTGGCTTTAAACTTCCGGTTCATCCTTATCGGCCTGATTAAAGCTGTTTGATGATGCCATCTACCGCACTAAAAATTCTCTTAGTTGAAGATGATGAACTGTTCCGCTTAGGGTTGCGTGTGAGATTGCAACAAGAACCTGAGTTAGAAATTGTTGCTGAAGCTGAAGATGGTGAAACCGCAATTGAGTTAGCTAAGCAACATCCTCTTGACATTGCACTTCTGGATGTGGGATTGCCAGGAATTGGGGGTATTGAGGCGTGTCGTCAAATTAAGCAGCAACACCCCCAACTACCAGTATTAGTTTTAACTTCTCATTCCCAAAAAACCCTAATTGCACGATTGATTGAAGCAGGCGTTCAAGGTTACTGCCTCAAAGGAATTGCAGCAGAAAAATTAGTATTGGCGTTGCGTTCCGTCGCTGCTGGAGCATCTTGGTGGGATGAAACTGCAACCAAAGAAATTCAGTCTAAGTTTGAGTCTAGTCCTAATCAAAATAACTCAAAAATCTCATCTATAACCACAAATCCACTGACGCAACGAGAACAGGAAATTTTATCGCTAATAGCAAAAGGGAAAACTAATCAAGAGATAGCTGAAGTGCTATATATTACAACGGGCACAGTCAGAGTTCATGTGCATGCAATTTTACATAAGCTAGAAGTGCGCGATCGCTCTCAAGCCGTCATCGTCGCCATGCAGACAGGTTTGATTAAGTAGTTTGGTGCGAATAAACGTTGGTTGGTGGTTGGTGGTTGGTGGTTAGTGGTTAGTGGTTAGTGGTTAGTGGTTAGTGGTTAGTGGTTAGTGGTTAGTGGTTAGTGGTTAGTTGTTGGTTGTCTCCCCACTCTCCCCATCTCCCCATCTCCCCACTCCCTATAAGTATTATTTCCTTCACAAAAAGACATAATTCGATAAAATTAGGTAAAGCAATTTTGCAGTTGTGTCAAACAAAGGCGTCAGCGATCCCATGCAGCTGAAACTGAGTGCATCTCGGCTTTCCTTCACTCTCCTACTCTTAATCGCACCCTTTTTCCTGTGGGGTACGGCAATGGTGGCAATGAAAGGAGTGATATCTCACACCACCCCATTATTTATGGCAGGAGTGCGTATAGTACCAGCTGGAATGCTGATTTTGATCGTAGCTGCTGCTATGGGTAGACCTCAGCCCAAGGGTTGGGCCGCATGGCTGTGGATTACTGTATTTGCCCTAGTAGATGGGGCTTTGTTTCAAGGCTTTTTGGCAGAGGGACTAGTCAGAACAGGTGCTGGCTTAGGATCGGTGATGATTGATTCTCAGCCCCTAGCTGTGGCTTTGATGTCTTGTTGGTTGTTTCAGGAAAGAATTGGCCTGTGGGGGTGGCTAGGACTTTTACTGGGAGTTACGGGCATTAGTTTAATAGGCTTACCTGACGAATTGATCGTAGATCTTGTGTCTAATCATATTCTCCCACTCTCAGACGCGCCATGGCGCGTCTCTACATCTCTCCCACTCCTTCACTCTTTGTTTGCTAGTGGCGAATGGTTAATGCTTTTGGCAGCACTCAGTATGGCAGTGGGAACGGTAACTATCCGGTTTGTTAGCCGTCATGCAGATCCTGTTACTGCCACTGGATGGCATATGATTTTAGGCGGTTTGCCTCTATGGGGTATTTCATCAGTTGTAGAATCCCAGCAATGGCAGAATTTAATACCATCTGACTGGATAGCTTTGGCATACGCTACGGTATTTGGTAGTGCGATCGCCTATGCATTGTTTTTCTATTTCGCCTCTAGTGGCAATCTCACCAGTCTTAGTGCTCTTACTTTCCTCACCCCCGTATTTGCCTTACTATTTGGCAATTTGCTGCTTCAGGAAGTCCTCAGTCCCTTGCAGTGGGGAGGAGTCGGTCTAACTTTAATCAGCATTTATTTAATTAACCAGCGCGATACTTTGGCTGGTGTAAACAAAGATGTGACTGTAACGGAACAAACAACTATTACACAGCAACAACCAGTTTTGGAAAGTTCCGGCAAGAAGATTAACCCCGTAACTGTACCCGTGAGAGAATCGGAACCTGAAATTTTACCTTAATAAACAATAGACAACCAACAAATGACTATTGACTACATTCGGGATGGCAACGAAATCTATCGCCAATCCTTCGCCATCATTCGTTCAGAGGCGAATTTATCTGTGCTAGCACCGGATGTAGCGAATGTTGCTGTGCGTCTTATTCATGCCTGTGGCATGATTGATATTGTTGATGACTTAGTAGCTTCACCGACGGTAGTTGTATCAGGACGGACAGCCTTAGCAGCGGGGGCAGCAATTTTGTGTGATGCTCGGATGGTAGCAGAAGGGATTATAAGGCGGCGATTGCCTGCGGAAAATGCTGTGATTTGCACACTGAATCATCCCAATGTGCCAGAAATTGCTCAGCGCCTTGGTACTACCCGCTCTGCTGCTGCCTTAGAATTATGGCGACCAAATCTAGAAGGAGCTGTGGTAGCAATTGGCAATGCACCTACAGCTTTGTTTCGGCTATTGGAAATGCTGGATGCTGGCGCACCTAAGCCAGCAGCGATCTTGGGTTTTCCAGTCGGGTTTGTGGGAGCAGCTGAGTCAAAGGCAACACTAGCAGCAGATAGTCGAGGAGTGCCATTTCTGACATTGCATGGCAGAAGAGGTGGGAGTGCGATCGCCGCTGCTGCTGTTAATGCCCTAGCAATGGAAGAAGAATAATGACGACTTTCGTCATCAAAAAATTGTAAACTTTACCTTTTGTGTGTCGGCTGATTCTGATAATCTAGTTATTTTGATATACTTGCACTGCTTTCCAAACTTCTTTATCCGGCGCGGGCGTTGATAAAGCAAGCGCGATTTATTTTACTTAAAGTTATGGCGCTCATAGTTCAGAAATTCGGTGGTACATCTGTCGGTTCAGTCGAACGCATTCAAGCTGTTGCACAGCGCGTCTATAAAACTGTCAAAACAGGAAACTCTTTAGTGGTGGTGGTTTCCGCGATGGGCAAAACCACCGATGGACTCGTAAAACTAGCAACGGAAATCTCAAAAAATCCCTGCCGCCGGGAGATGGATATGTTGCTTTCCACCGGTGAACAAGTATCTATTGCCCTAGTGAGTATGGCATTGCAAGAACTAGGACAACCAGCTATTTCACTGACTGGCGCTCAAGTAGGGATTGTAACTGAAGCCGAATATACCCGCGCTAGAATTTTACATATTGAAACAGAGCGGATATTCAAGCATCTCAAAGAAGGTAAAGTTGTTATTGTCGCTGGTTTCCAAGGAATTAGCCGCACTGAAGATTTAGAAATTACTACCTTGGGACGTGGTGGTTCAGATACTTCCGCCGTGGCGATCGCAGCGGCATTACGGGCAGATTTTTGTGAAATTTATACTGATGTGCCAGGAATTTTAACTACAGACCCGCGTCTCGTTCCCGAAGCACAGTTGATGAGTGAAATTACTTGTGATGAAATGCTGGAACTAGCCAGCTTGGGGGCGAAAGTGTTGCATCCCCGCGCCGTGGAAATTGCTCGTAACTACGGTGTACCCTTGGTAGTGCGCTCTAGCTGGACAGATGACCCCGGTACTTGGGTAACTTCACCCCAAGCAAAAGGGCGATCGCTCGTGAATTTGGAAATTGCTCGTTCGGTAGATGATATAGCATTTGATACTGAGCAAGCAAAGGTAGCATTGTTGCGCGTACCAGACAAACCAGGCGTTGCTGCAAGACTATTTGGAGAAATTGCCCGTCAGGATGTGGACGTAGATTTGATTATTCAGTCGATTCACGAAGGTAATACAAATGACATTGCCTTTACCGTGATGACACCGATTTTAAATAAAGCAGAAGCTGTGGCAGCTGCCATTGCTCCCGTTCTCCGCAGCCAAAAGAATCCCGAAGCAGGAGAAGCGGAGGTGATGGTACAGCACAATATCGCCAAAGTTAGTATCGCAGGTGCGGGCATGATTGGGCGTCCTGGTGTAGCAGCCAAGATGTTCGCCACCTTGGCAGAAGCAGGCGTGAACATCCAAATGATTTCCACCAGTGAAATTAAAGTTAGCTGCGTGATTGATGACGAAGAATGCGATCGCGCTGTCGCCGCCCTCCGCCAAGCATTTGAAATAGACACTCCCCAGACGCGCCATGGCGCGTCTCTACATCCCCATCCCCTCGTACGCGGTGTCGCCCTCGATATGAACCAAGCACGTCTTGCCATTCGCCAAGTACAAGATCGTCCGGGAACGGCGGCGAAACTGTTTGGACTGTTGGCAGATAAAAATATCAGTGTAGATATGATTATCCAGTCGCAGCGCTGTCATGTAGTTGGCGGTGTGCCAAAACGGGATATTGCTTTTACTGTGGCGCGGATGGATGCAGAAGCAGCACAGGAAATGTTGCAACAAGCAGCAGTAGAATATGGTTGGGGTGAGGTGGTGTTAGATAAAGCGATCGCCAAGGTAAGTATCGTTGGTGCTGGCATGATCGGGCAACCAGGCGTAGCAGCAAAAATGTTTGAAGCGCTAGCGCAGCATCATATCAATATTCAAATGATTACCACCTCGGAAATCAAAATTAGCTGCGTAGTGTCACAAGAAGAAGGTGTGAAGGCGCTGCAAGCTATTCACACTGCATTTGGACTGGCAGGTAGTGAGACATTTGTAATACCAGCGTAAAACGTTGTCGGCATGTTTGATACAAATGATTCTCTATAGCCCCCCTTTTTAAGGGGGGTTGGGGGGATCTACATTATGTTTCACAGTTAAAGGGAATTGGTATCACTTGATGAAAGGCAGAAGGTCAAACTCTTGACGAATCTCCAACAGTGAACGATCAAGTAAAGGTTCAAAATCAAGAAATGGGACAAAACGGTGACGATTGCGAGTTTTTAGCCACATGAAAATCAACTCTGGCAAGAGTCGCAGCAATTCAAAAAAGATTGAACTGTACAACCAAATCACACCATGACGTTTTACAAAGTCTGCGTACATCACATCAACGGCTGGATTCTTGCGTTCACGTAGATAGTCTCTAAATTTGAAATCACTCGTCCAAAATGTCAGTGGTAGAATCTTGAGTTCATCGTACATATTTGTATCGCAGCCATAAATAACGTGACTGGTATCATGGGCGAACAAAATTTTGGTAAAATCCTCTGGCTGAGTACTGGGATGGGTGAGGTCGGAATTGACAGCATAGTATTCGTCCAGCCCTTCACGGAGTGTTTGGGTGCTGTTTTTATCGGTATATTGAGGACGAGGGCGCTGAGTCATAATCTGCACCTATCAATATCGATACGATACAGTATCGTAAATATTTCATGTAAATGTCAAGCTTTCGTCATTAGTACATGAGTGAATCCGTCAAAAAACCAGGAAGACCCCGCAGTAACCAGTCTCATCAAGCCATTCTCCGGGCAACTCTTGATTTGTTGGCACAGATGAGTTACGAACGTGTAAGTATAGATGCGATCGCTGCTCGTGCTGGGGTTGGTAAAACCACGATCTATCGACGGTATCGCTCTAAAGAAGAACTGGTTGCAGATGCGATTGAAAGTGTTCGCGAAGAGATTGAGATACCTGATACAGGTAGTCTTTGGGGTGATTTGGACTGCATAATTGAGAGTGCTGTGCAAATGACCCGTACGCCTGTTGGTCGTCAGATTCTAGCCACAATTATCGGTGCTGCTTCCAGCAGTCCCAAGTTTGCTCAAGTCTACTGGGAAAAATACCTCCAGCCACGACGAGCAGCTTTTCATACAGTGATTGAGCGAGCGAAGGTAAGAGATGAAATTCAACCTGATACAGATAGCGATCTAGTTTTTGATCTGATTAGCGGCATCATGCTTTATGCAATGGTATTCACACCTACTATTGAGCCAGTTCAAGCATACATCCGTCGTGCTATAGATTTTCTGCTTAAATAAAAATTAAATTATTGTACTTTTCAAGAATTACACAGTGCCATAAAGTAATAAGGTGAGAAAAATAGGATAATCAATATGAATTATTATTTCTAATTAGGAATTATTTGAATATTTAGCTTATTTTTTAACCTTAATTTAACCCATATATTCTATGTCTAGACGAATTTTATCTTCATCACCTGCCTTGGCGACAAAATCACTGGCTCTTTCATCTCTTCATCTCCGTCTAGAAGCGCTAGAAAAAGAACACCAATGGCTGCTAAAACAAATCAAGAAAAAACAAACTGAACTGAATAATTTTGTCGAGCAGATGCGCTCTTTAGCTACAGACATATTTCATAAAGGCACTCCCAGCTTTAAAAAACTGGCAGAACTTGATGAAGAAATTCATGCTCTATTCGATGAAATCTTTACCCAGAGAAAGTTTGGTAAACAGACTAAGAAAAATATTGAAGGAGTTTACCGCAATCTTCAGATGGCGGGAATCATCAGTCCAAAAGGCAATCGCGAAGCAGCAGATACAGAACTAGATGAACTATTTGAAACTGAAGAGCAAGAAAATGATGTCTCTGGTTCATCTCAAGAACGCCGCCATCAATATCAACAAGCACACCAAGAGTTAGAATTTGCTTCTGCGAACAAAGATGAATCGAGAAAGATTCGGCAGACTTTTCTGAGGTTAGCCGAAATATTTCACCCTGATAAGGTAAAAGATGGCGAGACACAGATGCGCCACACAGAGATTATGAAGGAAATCAACAAAGCTTACCAAGAGGGCGATCTGGCTCGACTTTTGGAAATTGAGCGACGATATCAGGTAGGTGAAACTATCGATAGCAATAGCGAGGATGATTTAACTAGAAAATGCAATCGTCTAGAACAGGAAAAAGAATTCCTAAAAACCCAATATGAAACCTTAAAAAGAGAACTTCGCCTGGTGAACAATACTCCTGAAGGAGTGATGGTTTCTGATTGTCGAAAAGCTTATCGGGAAGGAATTGATCCGATAGCTCAGATGTTAGAACAAGTGGAATCTGAGATTCAAGTCATTTCTAAGATTCGCGATTTTGTCAAAGACTTTCGGGAGCAGAAAATTACCATAAAAGAATTTCTCTCTGGCCCAATAATTTTATACCAGATGCACCAGGAAATTATGGAAGATTTGCTTGAGCAGATGTTAGGAGATTTTGGGGAAATAATTGTGTTTTAATACCAAGTTGCGTTCAGACATAGCAATAGCAATTCGTGCCCTCTCCCCTTCTCCTGTTCCAAATTGGGAGAGGGGTGCCGACAGGCGGGGTGAGGGAAGTACTATCTTTGACAGCAACTTAGTATAAATTTATAAATCTGACTCTTCTGCTGAGAATGTATCATACCAAATTGGCATAGGGAATATTATTTGATGAGGTTTAGATTTTTGTAGAGACGTGCCATGGCACGTCTGGTACAGATTCAAAAAATACTAGCAATGGCAATTTGTATCAGGTGCGATCGCACAAATGACGGTCTTCCTCTTTGAGAGTGGCGTTATTTTGTAAATAGTCCTTGACCCAATCGCACCCTTGCATCAATAATTTCTCTGGGCTAGAGTCAAAATCTAAATTCCACAGAATTACGTTACCAAGAGAGTCCGATGAAGCCAGCACCCGACCATCAGGACTGAAACTCAGACTTTTGACACTAGCACTATGACCACCAAGGGTTTGCAACACTTCTCCCTTACGGTTCCAAAGCTTGACTGTCATGTCTTCACTGGCCGTAATAATAGTCTGTCCGTTATGGCTAAAAATTACAGCATTTACCTCACCCTCATGTCCCCGGAGAGTCAACAATTCTTTACCCTGTCGGTTCCACAGCTTGACTGTTTTATCCTTACTGGCAGTTGCGATCGTCTGGCTATCAGAACTGAAACTGACTGAATTTACTCCTGCCTGATGTCCTCGCAATGTTAATAATTCTTTACCCTCTCGACTCCAAAGTTTGGCTGTACCGTCTTCGCTGGCGGTAGCAATCATTCCTCCTTTGGAACTGAAACTCACACTCTCGACACCTGCTTGATGTCCCCGCAGCGTCAACAATTCTTTACCTCTGACATTCCACAATTTGGTGGTTGTATCCCAACTAGCACTGGCAATGGTCTGACTATCAGGACTAAAACTAACGCTTCTAACATCCGCCTGATGACCCCGCAATGTTACCAATTCCTGACCAGCTAGGTTCCACAGCTTAATAGTTTTGTCTCGACTGCTAGTGGCAATGAATTTGCCATTGGGACTGAATTTTAAACTTCTCAATGTATCGTCATGACCGCCGAGTTTCGTTAGTAGTTGTCCCTGTAGGTTCCATAGTTTAGCCATCGTATAACGACCAGCAGTACCAAGGGTCTGGCCATCAGTGCTAAAACTGACACTAGCAGCGGCGGCTTCGCCAAGATTGAGTATGGAGGAGTGAGATTTATTGCCCAAATTCCACAGTCTTACCATTCCATCTTCACCACTACTAGCAAGCAGCCGGCCATCCTTGCTAAAGTTGACACCCCAAACTGCATCTGTATGACCTTGGAGAACTTGCAGTTGTTTGCCTTGGCGATTCCAGAGTCGCACACTTTTATCCCAACTAGTAGTAGCAATAGTCTGACCGTTACGCTTAAATACTGCACTACTAATCGTATCAGTATGTCCACGTAGAGTTGCTAGTTCCTTTCCTTCTAAATTCCAGAGTTTTGCAGTTTTGTCCCGACTGGCAGTAACAATTGTTTTGCCATCTAAACTGAAATTAACATACATCACCCAATTGCGATGTCCCTTAAGTGTCAGTAGTTCTTGACCATTCAGGTTCCAAACTTTGGCAGTACCATCCCGACTGGCGGTAGCAATCATTCCTCCTTTGGGACTGAAACTAATCGCCACAGCAGGTGCATTATGGGTATGGAACGATCGCAACTCTTTACCTTCCAAATTCCATAGCCGCATTGTGCCACCCCACTCCATCCCTGCTATCATCTTGCTATCGGGGCTGAAGCCTACGCACGCTACCCAATCCTTGTGAGGTAAAGTGAGAAGTTCTCGACCATCCTCAACACGCCAAACCTTCACGGTTTTATCCCGACTGGCGCTAATCAACATCTTGCCATCGGGACTAAAATTGACACTCCACACCCCATCATTATGTCCCCGGAGGGTGTGAAGTAGCTTACCATCACGCCGCCAAATTTTCACCGTCTTGTCCCAACTAGCGGAAGCAAGCTTCTGCCCATCCGGACTAAATTTTACCCGCGTCACTACATCTGTATGCCCTGCTAGGCGGTTACTTTCGCGCACCCAGTAGATAGACTGTCGCAGTGCCTTTTCGACCTGCACTTTTAAATCTGTACCCGCGTTATTCCATCCCAATTGGTTTAATTTAACACTTGCTTGTATGCTTTTTAGTAAGGCATCTAAGTTATGATCGGACTCAAAAGCCGCTTCTGATGAAAGAGTGAGCGCTTTAATCTCACCAATAGTCACTTGTCGTTTTTGTTGCGCCGTTTGCCATGTCAGCAATCCGGACAGTCCCACTAGAGTCACAGCTACCACCGAAAGCACCGATAATCCTATCAGTCCGCGTCGAATGGTTTTCTTCGCTTGCTGTTGGGCGTTCAGCAGAATTTGATTTGCTTGTTCGGATGTGCTGAGGGCATTCTGCACCTCTCGTTTATCCAGTTCCTCACTAGCGGCTAAAAATCGATAATCTTGGTTACTCAAACTCTTTCCTTTTGCCCAAGCTTGAGCTTGTTTGAGTGCTTGTCCCCGGAGGAGAGATGTCTCATCCTGATAATCAGATGCTACCCAAGCATTTAATAAATCTGCGTAACTTCGTAACTTCTTTAATTGCTTTTCCACCCATTCGGAGTTAAAAACCTCCTCATATATGCGGTTGTAAACCTTTAATACACCCTGCTGTTTAACAACTAATCCCGACAAAAGTAACTCAATTTTTTCTGGAGAATCATCAGCAGGGACACTACCATCTTGGAGAATTTGCTGATACAGTCCCAGCAGCCTGCTAGCGCGTTGTTCGTTGCTAAGAAGGCGATCGCGTATTGTTCTTAAATGCGGTGGTTCATCTTGGGCTGCCCAATTTTCAATGATACGCGATCGCACAATTGCAGATACTTGATCGGCAATCTCCTCATGCTGCGTTAATATCTCTCCCATCAACTTTTGCAGGAATGGGTATTGGGGACTAGGAAATTCTTTCCCTCTCTCCCTATTTTCCTCCTGTGCTACCAACTGACATAGTTTCTGAGTCAGAAATGGCTGTCCTCCCGTCCATGCAAGTATCTCTTTGAGTACAGACTTGGGATTGTCTACCGAATGAGCCAATCCTCCCTCTAATGGTTTGACTTCATGCAGATGAAACCCATTCAACTCAATCGCCCGACCAATATTAAAAGGCGTCCGGGTTTTATCTGCAATTAAATCTGAAGGAGTTGCAACTCCCAATAGAGCAAAGGTAAGGCGTTTGTATTCGTGGCAAGAGCGAATCA
This sequence comes from Fischerella sp. PCC 9605, assembly GCF_000517105.1. Lineage (GTDB taxonomy): Bacteria > Cyanobacteriota > Cyanobacteriia > Cyanobacteriales > Nostocaceae > PCC9605. The sequence goes on from NZ_KI912148.1 coordinate 2,005,174, forward strand.
GAGCAAAAAAATCATCTGTATTAAATGGTAAGCTGAGGGTACTGTCGATTTCATCGAAAAAAATCACAATTGGTTGGGCGATTAATTCTGGCAGTACGTTTTGCAGCAACTCACCCAAACGACCTACAGGCGATAAATCTTGTCGTTCTGCTAACCAATTGCGGACATTAATCTGGCTAGATAACCGGAAACTCCGCACCAGACGCATAATAATGTCAGCATACCACTGGTCTGGGGTAATATTCTTGTTCCCAATCCCAGACAAATCAACCGTTGCACAGGCAAAGCCATCTTCTTGCAGTTGCTTAGCCACCTGTACCCGCAGGCTAGACTTCCCCATCTGGCGACAGTTGAGAACGTAACAAAAGGCACCTGCCTTCAAAGCCTGATAGAGTTCATTATCCGCCTGACGCATGACATAGCTAAGTGCATCTACTGGGAGGCGACCGCCAACTTGGTACTCGTAAGGTGACAACAGTTCGTGCATTCTAGTTGCCTGCGTCATTCATCAAAGGTTGACTGACCTTATTTTTAGGGTTTAACAGGTCAATTGTCGATGTAGAAAAGTTAAGGATTTTGAAAACAGAGGCAACTTAACTTTAAACTAAATGGCGATCGCACAACTTTATCAATGCGATCGCTATTGTGTCATCAAATAATTCTTGGCTTGAGAACAAGCTTCACCGCCAGTCAATGTAAGTAATACCGCGATACTTCAACAGTCGTGGGGACTGGTGCTGTCTTACAACTTTGGGCAAGTGAAATCTCGTCTTTACACCCCGATAGATGCCAATCCTATTTCCTTCAGTTATGCAGGTATTATAAGGATTATATTCATAATTGGCAGCTCGATAAGTTAATTGCATAATGCTATCCTGCTAGGGAATGTGTAACGCTTACATTCCTACTTATAGGTTTTGGAGAAATAATAGTCGATACAGAAAAGTTAAGGATTTTTATTACTTAACTTATGATGCTAAGCCGATTTTGAAGAAATCAAAGTACTTAATTTTTATAAATCAACATACCAATAGCATCCGAATTATAAAAACATTACTTGAGTTGCGATGTAGCGTGAATATTTTTCCAAATCGTCAGCACTCGTTTTAATGACATTACCATTTTAGCTGTGCGCCGAAAACCTTGATATTTGCGGTATTACACAATTGTGAACATTTTCCACCTTGCCATAATCTAGCTTCACTATTCGGTCTGATAAATAAAAATATTGGTCGTCATGAGTAACAACTATCACAGTTTTGCCCTTATTCTTCAATTCAGGTAATATCTGCTTATAAAAAATCTTTTTAAATACAGGATCTTGATCGGAAGCCCATTCATCAAATACATAAATAGGTCGGTCTTCTAAATAAGCAGTCAATAAAGCTAAACGTTTTCGCTGTCCTTGAGATAATGAGGTAGTAGAAAGTATACCATTTTTGACTTTAACTCTTTTATCTAGTTGTAATTTAACTAGATAATCATATATTTGCTCGTCAGCAATAGTTTTACCTAAATTCAAGAAATTATCGAATAGATAAAAATCGGAAAATACAACTGAAAAATGTTGGCGAAACCACTCTTGATTTTCTGTAGTAGCTAATTTGCCATTGAGATAGATTTTTCCACTTTCAGGAACGTATAAACCAGTGATTAGCTTAACAAGAGTAGACTTACCGCTACCATTACCACCGACAATAAAAATAATTTCACCACCCGAAACAGTCAAATCAATTGGGCCAAGAGTAAAAGCTGTATCTTCTGAGTCTTGATGATAGGTATGAGTGATACCCACAAATTCTAAACGGTGACAAAAATTATCTGATTCATCCCAATCCATTAAATTACTTTCATAACAGTGATTGGACAATGATATTTTGAGAGAGTTAACCTTCTTTAAAGCAACAGTTGCTTTGCTGAAAGTAGGAATAGCACTCATAATGTAGTCTAAAGGTGAAAGCAGGTAGAGAATAGTCAGCGCATATCCAGATAAAATATGAGTGGGGATAGTTTGGAGAATAGGCAGAGCAAAAATTACCAGTCCAACAACCACAAAAAACAAGCTATTCCCCCAACTAGCAGCAACTGCAAATATAGTCATCCCAACTACATTTTTACGCCGATATAATTGTGCAGTTTCTCTCAGTTCTTTCTTTAAAAATGTTTGTCGTCGCTGATAGTGAAGCTTCAGTTCTTTGGTTCCTTCAGTGATGCTCTGAAAATGATTAAACAATTTATCTTCTTGCTGACGAGCTAAGGTAAAAAATAGTATTGCTTTGTCTGCTACCTGTTGATAGCTAAATATTCCTACTAATAAAGAAATGACCACCAGAAAAAATATCGTTGGAGATAACCAAAACAAATAAAAAAGGCTACTCACTACAATAGTAATGTCAATACACAATGTAGGAATAACGTAAACCGTGTTAGAAATTGCTAAAACATCATCAGTTAGTGTAGCTAAAATGCTATGCTTTCCTAAACTCTCTAAATCATGTAGTGGTGCAGCTAAAATTCTCTCACTCAAGATGAGTCGTAATTCTAAAATTGCTTTTTCTGACAAATTTATTAATAAATATTTAGAAATAATATTAGTAATAAATTTTAGAACACAAAAACCTACGAAACTCCAAATTAATGTTGTTCTCAGTGATGATTGATTAACTTGAGTGTTTATTATTATAAGCAATGCGGCTGTACTAACACCACTCAATAAACCCATGAAAGCAGCAAGAGCTAGGATTTTCCAAGAAGAGCGTAACAGTAAAGTTATTAAGTTCATGCCAACTCTTTTGTTATAGATAGTCTTGCTGTTTATATATAAAAGTTGAGGATTGCAGTGTCGATACAGAAAAGTTAAGGAAATAGGGAGGAAAATGACTTAACTTACAAACTTAACAATTGAATAGAGGAGGTAGAAACGAGATTTAAGTAGGTTGGTAACGGCTCAAATTCCTTAACTAATCTACATCGACTATTGCAGCCCCAAATTTTATAAAGAAAGAGAACAGTTAAGATTTGCCATCAAAGTCAATTTTATGAACGCTAAACTAGACGCGATCGTCATTGGGGCTGGTTTTTGCGGTATTACCGTCGCTGCAAGTTTAAAAAAATTTGGGATTGATAATTTTGTTGTGATAGAGAAAGGTGAAACTGTCGCAACTATCTGGAAAAACGCCTACGAACGATTAGTTACTCAAAATCCCTATTTTACTTTACCTTTTTTTGAGGGCAAGGGAAAATATTCCGCGTTTAAGACCAAAGATGAAATGGTGCAGTATTTAACAGAATATACACATCATTTCCAGGTTTATTCGCATATTCATTTTGGCGAGGAGGTGCAAAGTATTACTAAGATTTATAATCAAAATCAAACAGATTATAATTGGCAGATACAAACAACTAAAGACATTCTATACAGCAAGATTCTTGTTATCTGTACTGGACTAACTAATGAACCTGTGATACCAAACTTTTTTGGGCAAGAATATTTTGCAGGGGAGATTATTCATAGTAGTGCCTATCAAAACGGTATTCCTTATCGAAATAAGAAAGTTTTAGTCGTTGGTTCGGGAAATTCAGCAGCAGAAATAGCACTAGATTTATATGAGCATGGTGCTGCTGATCTTCAGATGTTAATTCGTGGTCAACGCTGGGTATTTCCTCTTTATCCGAGACTGCGATCGCTACAATATTTGTTATGGCGAAGCAGGTCATACTTTAAACAGTTGTTTAATCAAAATACAACAGATACTAGAATAGAAGCTATGGAGAGAGCCATAGACTTCTCTCCAGAAGAATTGCAAGCAGACATCAAGGAAACTGATAAATTTATTCAGCGTTTTGCTTTAGATTTGAGTGCATACTCTATCTATCCAGAAGATAAAGGGCCAATGGATATGGAAGTTAATCATGGTCGTGTCGCATGGGTAGATAGAGGTACTGTCAAACAAATCAAAAAAGGAAATATTCAAGTAATCTCTAGTAGTATTCAGCAACTCACAAAAACAGGCGTAATTTTTGCCAATGGTAGATCGCAAGATTACGATGCAATTATTTTAGGTACTGGCTTTCGTCCTGGCATCAATAAAATATTGAGGCAGCCTGAATTGTATCTAAATGTGAATGATAGGTTATTACCAAAAACAGATGGTAAATGCCAATCTATTGTTGACCCTACACTTTACTTTGTAGGCTTTGAGAAAATTGTGGGTGCATCCGCAACTTATGGATATTATGGCTGGTGTACAGGTAAAAGAATTGCTCTTCAATTGCTGGAAAGCCAATTTTCATCGCGTCAAGAATATAATGTTTTACTCTAGTGGTCTGTCTAATTAATTGTGATAGTCAAGTTAAAGTTGTTCGTAGTAAGGACTTTAGTCCTTATTTTCTAAGCATAAAATGCTTACTACAAACCTATCAATATTTTTTGATATTATAAAAGTTAAGTTTCGAGTTAAGTCAGTTCTCACCTTTAATTCCTTAACTTTTCTGTATCGACTTTTATGTTTGCCAATTCTATAAAGATAACAGAACACCTGAAATCAAGGAGTTGAACTGATGAATCGTGTAATGAATTCTATGAACAATATGCGCTGGAACAAATTTTTGACCATCGCTTTACCAATCAGCATATTGTTATTTACACAAGCTTGTGCGCCACGAAGAATTTTGAGCGATAAAGACAATCCTTCTAATCCTGCATCATCTATTGCCCAGAATCCTGTTAAATCTCCACTCAATCATGGTGGTAATTAAATTTGTCTAATCTTCTGGCATAAGTAAGATTAATCTGTCATCAAAAGTTTCCGAAAATTTAAATCTCCCGATGTGTTTTTTCTCAATTAATAGAACTTACACTTATTAATTTTGTGGAAGTTCTTTCACTCTACTCTAGTTAATCAAACCAGGTAAGAACAAACTATGGCAACTAATTTTCAACCCTTTGAATCCCAGTTCAATAAGGCACTAGCAAAGAAAGCGACCGAAGCTATAGGATCGTTAGGTAATATCACAATCACGCCGATCAATATAGGTGGTGCTGGTAACTTCAATTGGTTTTGGGAACAACAGGATAATTTCAATCTCAACACATACAACTACCTGAGTCAGGTTGTAAATCCTGTTGTAAATGGAGCGCTTGTGCTTGGCGATCCTGCATCGTTTATCAATGACTATGTTACTGCAATCCAAGATATCAGTTTTAGCCTGTCGAGCGATGACCAAAACAAACTCAACCAAGCGGATACTAACGCCGCTGTACTAATCAATGCTGTTGTCAGTGTCTATGAGCAGACTTACGGCCCGATTACGTCGGACGAAATGAAAAGCGCCTCTGATGACAGTGGCTTAGATATCCAGACCAAACTTGACTATGTGGTTAACTACAAAGCTGGCTATCTTTGGAGTTGTGCTAAAGCTGAGAAAAAGCGCGTACTCAACCTTGTAGAAATGGAGTCAGCCTCTAACTTGACTCAACTACTCTCGTGCGCGCCGGCTTCGGCTCAAACCATTATCGGGGTGATCGCTAATTACCTGAATGCAATCTCAGCCGTGATTCCCCTTAAAGATGCCATATCCAACGCAAACCATACACTCTTTGCACTCAAGGCTAACGCAACAACCCCAACAACAAGTAACGGGGGTATGACCACAATCGCTGATGACGGTTCTAAAGACATTCGTGTCGGCTTTATCATTAACCAAGACGAATCAAGCATCAAAAATGCTCTGAATAACCAGAACAATAAAGTTGTACTCACGATGTCAGCCAAAAGGGTTAACGAAACTACCGTAAACGTTAACGTAGATAATCAAGGTGGTGTGGCTGTTCCGCTTGACTTCCTCGAACTGGTTGCATCGGGAAGCAGCAAGTTTAATCTGTACTCCTTCAAGGGTGCTGGTGAAACTGTCAGTGTTGAGTTGACCTTCACTGGCGTAAACCTAGTAACTATGTCTCCTATAGCCTATGAGATAGATACTAATTCAGGCTGGTACGATCCACAGCCGATCCGGGATGCGGTCGCTAATGGCAATAAAGATGTGACTGGTTATAAGTTCTCTGTACAGCCTTCATTCGACTTTTCCCAAGGCGGTAACTTTGGTTTGCTCAACGCCTTGGCGATCGCCAATTATCCGACGGTTAAGATAACCTACACAGCAGGGAACTTCAGTGATTTCCAAGAAAGTTTTCAACAGGAATCACACTGGGATATTAGGCTCTTTGGTTTGTTTAAGATAGGTAGCTTCAGTGAAAGCCTTTACCAAAGTAGTAGGGTAACGAAGGGCGAGAGTGGTTCATTTTCTGTCACCTTTACGCCAGATAAGCAAGTTTTAACTGTACCACCTCTCGATCAAATGGCGTATGTCATTGGTGGACAAGCTACTCATCCAGGTGTCCCGACTCGCTGATGAGTAAGATTAGTAATTAATTGAGCCTTCTCTGAAATCAGAGAAGGTTTTTCTTTTATACCAATTCTGTTTAGCCTTACCACGCCACTACTAGTTTGCCATAAAGATTTTGACAGGTTAATGGGCAATACAGTTGGTGCTAGTACTCTTAGTGTCTTAGTGTCTTGGTGGTTTCAAGATGATCTTTTTCACCACAAAGACACCAAGACACCAAGACAAACCTATCAAAATCAATTTGGTTGAGTACTACGGTAATTTTATTTATACTTGATAAATAAACTCTTAGTTAAATAATGACGCTGTAAAAGTTAAGTTTCGAGTTAAGTTAGCTTCTATCTTGAATTACTTAACTTTTCTGTATCGACTTTTATATTTGCAAATTATATAAAGATAAAAGAACAACTGAAATCAAGGATTTGAACTGATGAAGAAAGGTTAATCTGTCATCAAAGGTTTCCGAAGATTTGAATCTCCCGATTAATTTGTCAAAATTCATAGAACTTACACATATAAACTTTGTGTAAGTTCTTTCCTTCATTCTGTTTTACTAAGCGACAAAACGAAAAGTTTTACACCACATGAACTAGTAACTAGGAAAAAAATATGCAGCCACAATGGGATAACTATTTACAGACATACACTAACAAAGCTTATCAGTATACAACTCTGGTCGAGCATACAGGGGTATTGATATCCTTTGCAATGGACAGCGTTCGCCGCATCTATTACACTGTTCTTGACCAACAAAATGACCCCCAACCCATTGATGCCAGAAATTGGTCGCCTTCACCCCAAGAATTGATTTTTCCCAACGAAATTACTCAAGTTGGGTTTGGTATTCTTCCCAATAAAGTTTTACCAACTGTCAGAAGCAACGATCAACCTGCTATTAACCCTTCAGAAATCGATTTATTTCGTTCAACAACCGCAAGGCTAACAGCAGACGCACCGTTTCAAGTATTGAGTGACGGACAATATATTTACCTTTTCCGTCAGTCTATCGATGGCAATAATCCTGATAATGTTACTGTCATAAATTCAGATAATCAAACACCAATTCCGATTGTTAACCAAACTCTCTTAGTAGATAGATTTATTCTCTCCGGTACGCAACTCAAAACAGCTAGAGAAGTTCGTTATCGTCGCAGTCGCCATAAAATTATTAAGAGTGGTGCTAAAGATACTTTAGGCGCTACAGATATGAATAATCGTCCATTTTATGAGCCAACTATGGAGTTAGATTTTATCCGTAATTTGGTTGATGGACAGTTTACAGTTTTGCAAGTCCCAACGAGTATTCCTGACATTAAACGTTGGCAGATATTTGTCCATAATCAACTGACTGACAGAATTGATGCTTACAATATCGAACGTTCTGCTGATGGATTTTTTAACACTCAAGGTACAGAAAGTCCAGATGCATTTGAGAAGATGGGTTATGCAGAAACAGCGTTAAGGCTGGATGCTGATACCTATATTGCAGGTAAAGCGCAAGTCCTCAACAAAAAAGAGTTTAATATTTCTGCTTGGATTAAACCAGAAACTACTGGTGTGATTTACTCAGAAGGAACACCAGAAGCAGTTTTCCAAATCAGCTTGGTAGAAACTCAGTTAAATACTGATGGACAAGTTGTTCCTGGTTATGGGGTGCAGGTAACTGCTAACTCCAAGACAGTCACCTCTGCTGCTAATGTCATCAAAATTGGGCAATGGAACCATATTAGTATTTCTGTTGCCCCAGCTCCAGATGCCATAAATCCACCCGCAAATTCTGGTGTAGTGAAAATTCAGGTTGGTGATGCGGTTGTTAATGGTGATGGGGAGGAGAATCAATATTTATTGTTTCCCACGACTTCCGAGGCGACAACTTACATGGTTGTGGGGAGAAATGTCGGTTCGCTGTACGGTGGATCGCAATCCGCCTCGCCTATTGTTGCAACTGTTGATGAATTATCGATTTGGGAACGGGAACGTTCCGAAATTGAAGTTACCAAAACTAAAAAGTTTCGCAAGGCGGGGAATGAACCAGGTTTACTTACCTATTGGCAGTTTGACGAAGGAAACGGCACAACTGTTTACGATCGCACAGACGCGCTGAACAATGGTAGTATCCAGGGACAACCGCAGTGGGTGCAATCTGACGCACCTGTGGGCGATAACCCGGGTATCCAACGAACGAGTTTTGGATTTGGCGATCGCACTGTTGCAGGTAAAGGTATCTCTGCTTTGCTGTATTATCAGCAAGAAGAACTACCTTCGGGACATAATGGCACACCTGCACCCGTCAAGCAAAATGCCCGTGTGATGGTGGCGGTAGCAACAGCAAGTGAAAACGATGATAAGAAGAAAATTGCCGTCCTTGACTTTGCTGTTAGTAAACGAGGTCGTTTGTCGCAGATTCCCGATAATATTCGTCTCCCGTTAATAGAAACCAAGACAAAAGATCCGAATACCTTTATTAACCAAATCATTCAATTAGAACAAACAGACATCCTCAATACACAACGGGAAATTGCATCTCTCAATCAACAAATTTCTACTCAACAAGCAACAATCCAAAGACTGATTAGAGATAGGACAAATAGAGAACAACTTAAAGCAAATCTAGAAAATGGTAAAGGCGTTACAGGATATTCTCAGCCTGGATTTACAGGTGTTAGTCAGAGGTTAGGGATAGGTGAACATCCGACTTTGCGGATTGCAATTAACTCCGTGAAACCAGATCCAGGTTTGTATATCCTCCTGTATGAACAACCAAACTTCCAAGGATCTTCCCGCGCCCAATATGAGGACGAAAATAGATTAGGTAGCACTTATTTTCTGAGTAATTACATGAGTGCGAAGGTGCTGCCTACTTCGAGTTTCCAGTATCAACTGAATTTATACAACTCAGAAATTGCCAACATCAACCAACAAATCACCAACATTCAAACGGTAATTATTCCCAACTTAAATAAGCAGCTAACAGCACAAACAGAACATCTGCAAAACTTACAAGCACAACTGGCTGATTTACGCGCCCAACTGCAAGGTAAGTTTGCTTTTCCCATGCAGTTAATCCATATTGACTCCAATGGTTTTAATCTGGTGGGTGGACTGCTAGATTTTGCTTGGACAAATGATGCACCGCAACTATTTGAAAGTGCAAATGGAATGCTGCGGTTGTATTTCCGGGGTAGTGCAGATCAGTTTTTTGCTGTCACCTACGACACCAATGTTGCCCGTGCTAGCATTTCACTTTCTAATAGCGTGGAACTGCGCGAACGTTCTCCAGGACTGGGACGCAGCGAAATAAAAGTGGTTATGGGCAGTGATGCCAATCCCGACGGCACTACTGTCAATATTACCGATGGGGCAGATGCCAATACTTGCAGTGTCACCCTAGAAAATAGCTTGCTGAAAATTACAGAAACTTGGGAACGAGTCCCCCGCAGTCCGATGGGATTGGCACGGGTGTTGAGTGGAAAAGCGCGGGATGTCGTATATCTCGGTCGTTTGGGTGCAGATGTGACGGGTACGGTTGATACAATTACCCTAGCGGAACCTGTGAGTCAACGTTACGAACAGGGTGCAACGCTGGTGATTGGCGAAGGAACTATTGCCTTAAGGAAAGCGATCGCACCTGGCGATAAAGAAATTACCATTGCCAAAACTACCTTTACAGATACCTTGCCTGCTGGTACAACCATCAACTTGATTGAGTACGATTATGACCGTTACAGCAACTTCAGCAATACAGGCACTCTCATGAATGCCCCTTATAATCTCAAATACGGTTCTGTTCTGGTAGAAGTCGCTGGAGTAACAAACGCAGGTAATATTGAAAATCTCGCTACTCGTCCCCTTACCGGATTATCTCAGCCCAACACTTGGATTACCAACACCCCAGGCAATGCCCTGCAAATTCGGAATGGACATTTAAGCGGCGATGCTACCGAGTTATCACACCAAGGCGACATTTCCCTAGAAGCTTGGATTCGTCCCGACAAGGAAATTTCTCGTAACGTTACTTGGATTGTCTCTCAAAATTCTCCCACATCTAGGTATTGTTTGGGGGTTCAAGGACAGCCTGTAAATTCTGCCCTGCAATTTAACGGACAGAGTGATTATATCCAAGCCGCTAACATTAACTTGGCGAATCAATCCTTCACAGTCGAATTTTGGGCAAAACGAGATTCCGCCAGCCTTAATGCTTTCTTCTCAGCAGTTCTCACCCAAGGAAAACCCACCAATAATAACCAACTGCACTTCGGTTTCCGCCAGAATGGAGTCTTTAGCTTTGCCTTTTATGGCAACGATTTAAATACACCGACTGGTGTTGCGAATGATACTAATTGGCATCACTGGGCTTGTACTTTTGATGCCCAAAGCCGCAAGCGCATCATTTACAGAGATGGGACGCTTGTTGCTGAAGATACAGCCACAGCAGCTTACCAAGGTACAGGGGCATTACTCATTGCTACAATTGAGAATCCCACAAAACAGTTCTATTTCCAAGGTGCAATTGATGAAATTCGGATTTGGGGAAAAGTACGTAGCCAAGCTGAGATTAATAATACTAGAGATTGCCGTTTAAATGGTAATGAATCAGGACTGCGGGCTTATTATCATTTTGAAGATAGAACAGCAAGCGATCGCACTGGTAACACCGCCAATGATGGGCAAATTTTCGGCACTCTCCCTAGAGTAGAATCAGGGCTGACAGCCTACAACGTTGTAGCAGGGGTAAGAAACCGCTACGTCACCACCACTGAACCAATGTGGACAAATTCTTGGGAACACATCGCAGCTACCTACGCCGAAGCTTATGCCCTGCGATTCAATGGTGTAAATAGTTACCTCGATTGTGGCAATCAAGTTTCCTTGGGGGTAGATAATCAACTCACTATTGAACTTACCGTAACTTTACCTGCTGTAGATCGGGCGTTCTACCCGTTGTTACAAAAAGGCAGAATTGGCAGAGACAACCCCGAACTCACCTGTTGGCTATACCTCAGACGGGATTCTGCTTCTAGCTATAGCCTGTGTTTTGGTTACGAAGATAATCAATCACAGCCACACCTTGTTATCGCCTCTGTCAACGCACCTACGCCTGGTACTCCTGTGAACATCGCCGTTACAGGCAGGCAGAGTGATAACGGTTACACAATTAACCTGTACTGGAACGGAGAATTACGGAAAACTGAACTCGTTGCTGGTAGCGGTAAACCAGTCACCAATTTACAACCCCTAGAAGTTGGTAAGTGTGATGGTATACCCCAAGGGACAACAATTGCCAATGGTTATCCTCGCTATCTGTTGGGAACCATCAGCGCCTTGCGTGTGTGGAACCGGGCTTTAGCTAGGAACGAATTGCACCAAAGCAACAGCGATCGCGATAAATTAGCGGGTGAGTGGCGATTTAATGAAGGTTCAGGTAACACTACTGCCAATTTAATTGGCAACAATGAAGCCAGAATCATCGGTGCAACCTGGGTTCCTGACCCTTCACCAACATCTACCAAACTTGAAGTATACATCAACGGTATGCCGGCACAGATTGCCCCAAGAAGTGCGATCGCCCTCCCAGACAATCAGTTTACCTTGGGTCGAGATTTCCGGGGAGCAATTGATGAAGTCCGCATCTGGAAACAGTTCCGCACCCAAGAGCAAATTCTCGACAACCTATTTGGACAACTCAAGGGCGAACGGGAAAACCTGCTGGCTTACTACGAATTTGAATCCGATCCCACAACCGCAGGTAAAGTCACTACCGTCAATGACAGCAGCCTGCGGGGGAATCACCTCACTGCTAGCAATGATGCTGATATTCAGCATACCTTCTCCCAAGCGCCACTGTCTGATGAAATTCCCCTAGTCAGGAATGCACTGGGTAGTGTAAGTAACAGATACCAAACTAATATTACTAGCCGTCCGGCGATCGCTGAATACGCAGACATCCAAACCGCCAACGATGGCGAAATTAGGGGAGTTCACAAACGCTGTTACTGTTTTGTCCAAAATGGTCATTGGTATCTATTGACAGGCTATAAACTCGGTAATCTCATCACCGAATGGATTAGTCAAGTACAATTTGCACCACAAATCAAAGGTTTCATCGAAGGTGCGCCCCCTGTTCCTTCCAAAAACCTTACCGCCGGGCCAATTGACGATTCTTTGCGTGACTATGTTGATACCACTTCTGTGGAATTTGTCGAAGCTGATAGCGTTTCCTATACTCTATCCGCCAGCAAAGATAGCAGCTTCAACTCTTCGTTTGAGGGTTCCTTATCCCTAACACTAGAGCAAAGTATTGAAACAGTCATCGCTCCTTTTGGTGGCGGGATTACTATCGAACTAGCTTCTGGTGGGACTAAAATCGGTCAGTCAGTCAAATTAGACACAGAGTTGAAATGGTCGAGCAATCAGCAACAAAGTAACAAAACCAATGTCAGTAAAATGACTACAGTGGGATTAGGTGGTGCTTGGGAAGACTCAGATATCAACAGACGGCTAAACAAAGCTATGGCTCGCCGTTACCAACCATCGAATGTAGGATTTGCTCTGGTAGAATCAGAAACTGCTGATGTGTATGCTATTCGTTTGGCGCATAATCGTGCTTTAGTTGCCTTCCGGATGGTTCCCAATCCCGATATTCCCAAGGATACCAATATTATCCCCTTCCCCATCAACCCCCGCTACACCAAACAAGGCACACTCGATGGTGCTGTAGGATACGACCAAAACGGCAAGGTATTAGATCCGGATTATCCCGAAGCTACTACCTACGGCGAGTACAGTTACTTCAAACCCAGCGAAGCTTACGCCTTACGTCAACGTATCCAAGCCGAAGAAACTCGCTTGCGTACCTACTATGAGGACTTCCGCACCACACCCCCCGGTGCTACAGGTGTTCTAGCTGGCGGAGTGAGTGGGGCGATCGCCGGATTAGCAGGTGGTGGGCCGATTGTTGCAGCTGCTGGAGTGGCGATCGGTGGTTTAGTCGATGCTTTGACTTCCAACAACGATTTACCAGAACAATATAGTAAACGTAACTTAGTCAACAGCTATGTCTGGACAGCCGATGGTGGACTCTATGCTGAGTCTACAGAAACAACGGATGTGCAACAAGAAAGCACCAGTGGAGCCTACAGTTTTACAGGTAGTACAACCACCAGTGCTTCCGGTTCCTTTGGATTGTTTGGTGCAGAATTTGATTTTGAGGTGAAAGGGTCTTTTGGTGGTAGCCTCAACCTCACCAAAGCCAAAACAAAGGAAGCCAGCCAATCTTTTAGAATCAACCTGAAAAACAACACCCAAGGCGATTTACAGAGATTTAGGCTGGATGAGCGGGGTAACTTGGTGCGGGATGAAGCCGGTCGTCCCATACGGGAATACGATGCGAATGGCAATCCTTTGGATGCTCCCGGTAAAGTCAACGCTTATCGCTTCTTGAGCTTCTACCTCACCCCAGATACACAGAATTACGACGCTTTCTTTAATAACGTCGTCGATCCCATCTGGTTAGAGGAGAATAATTCTCCCAATGCTCAAGCACTCCGCCAAGCGCGACAACCCCAAGGGGGCCCCGCTTGCTGGCGCATCTTCCACCGCGTCACCTTTGTCAGCCGCATTTTACCAGAGTTCCCCGATCCCACAGCGCCACCTCTAGATCGGGCAATTCAGAATACGGACTTAAGTAGCAGTTACGAATTAATCAAGTTAATTGAGCCTTTTGTCCGTAATGCTACGGCTAATGCTGGAGAATTCGATGCTGCTGTCAGGAATGCGATCCATGTCTATTTGCCAGAGTTATCAGAGAGTTTGACTCAGGAGGTTGTGTTGGCGTTAGCTAATTATTTCGATGTGGAGGGAGTAAATTAATTAACACACTCTAAATCAAAGGTAAAGTGTAGAGTGCGTGAGACGAAAAGCCTCACGCATTTTTATATCCTGTTGAACAGGCAGCGTTGATTTATTTGATTCGTGATGGTTCTTATAATGAATTCCTTCTCACCCCACAACAGATGGAATTTTATAAGGAGCTTTGGCTTGAGCGATTATCTCAAGTCAATGAGATGACGAGTTCGGCTGCTTAGTGATCTATAGATCTTGAGCGAAATAAGCAGTTGGGTGAGTATGAAGTGGTCAACGTTGAATTATTCTTCGCTCTGAGCGATCGCGAGCGTAAAAATACAACAGATTTCTCAATTAATCACGGAGTACAGCCTCTTGACATACTCACCGACGTAGAACGTCGATGATTCTTGACGGCTCACAGCAACTAGCTACCGGAGTAGTCTTACAGTCGCTCCCCGTCCGTTTAAGGTCGTGCCGATGCCCCATGCCGACCATTTCTATATTTCTAGAGGCGTTTTCGTCTCTTTCTTGCTCAGTACCGCAACTCAAACAGAGTATTGAGCGAACACAAAGGTCAATTTTACCCCAACGGAAACTACAGTATGAGCATACTTGACTTGTTGGTTGCCATCTATCTATTACTCGAAAATCACGGTTAAATTTTTCTGATTTAGCTTCACAAAGGCTTCTAAATTCTCGCCATCCTTGCAAACTAATTACCCTAGACAGCCTACGGTTTCTGACCATCCCTGATACGTTTAAATCTTCCAGAACAATTACTTGATTATCGTTAACTATTTTGGTTGATAGCTTATGTAAAAAGTCTTTTCTAGTATCAGAAATGCGGTTGTGTAGTTTAGCTATCCTTACGCGAGTTCTATTTCTTCTTTTTGAATCTTTTTGCTGACGTGCTAATTTTCGCTGCAATTTACGAATCTTGCGGTCATGCTTTGAGTAGTTGGGGCTTAAAGCTTTTTCTCCATTACTCATTACAGCAAAAGTTTTCACACCTAAATCAACACCTATGCTTTGGTTTTTGGCAACAGTAAGATTGGGTTCAACTTCTACTACAAAACTCAAGAAATAGCGATTAGCACAATCTTTGATTACCGTGACTGAACTAGGTTCAGACGGTAATTCTCTTGACCAAACTGGTTTGATTGTCCCAATTTTAGCTAAATAAACTTCCCTATCTTTTACAGAGAAACCTGCTTTAGTAAACTCGGCTGATTGCGAGTTAGTCTTTTTCTTGAATCTAGGCACACCAACCTTACCACCCAATATTTTCCCATTACGAGAATTGAAAAAGTTTTTGTAAGCAACATCTAAGTACCTAAGAGACTGTTGCAATGGCACTGAAGAAACCTCAGACAACCATTTTCTTTCATCAGTCTTTTTAGATTGGGTAAGCATTGCTGAGAGTTTGTTATACCCTGGCAATTTTTCAGATTGTTTGCAAAAAGCTAGAGCGTCATTCCAGACAACCCTAACGCAGCCAAACAACCGAGCTAAACTCTGCTGTTGTTGGTCTGTTGGGTAAAATCTATACTGATATCTAGCTTTCATTCTCTGTGCTAAAATTGGTCTGTCAAAATATATTCTACATTGGTCAGTCAAAGATGACCTTCGATGTAATGAATTTAAAAAAGGCGGAGCCTTTATATATATTTAACAAGCCCACTAATTTATTGGTGTGGTGGCACGGCGCAAAGCTTTGCGCCGTGCAAGGCTCCGCCTTTTTTAAATAGGAGAGACTGTGACAAGCGGTTTAAGACATGAAAGACATAGTGTTTCAGACTTAAAAATACATTTGGTCTGCGTCACTAAGTATAGAATAAAGATTTTTACTTCCGAAAGTCTTGAACTAATCCACAGATCATTTGTAGAAGTCTCTAAAAAAATGGACTTTAATGTACTTGAATTCAATGGAGAATCTGACCTTCGATGTAATGAATTTAAAAAAGGCGGAGCCTTTATATATATTTAACAAGCCCACTAATTTATTGGTGTGGTGGCACGGCGCAAAGCTTTGCGTCGTGCAAGGCTCCGCCTTTTTTAAATAGGAGAGACTGTGACCATGTTCATGCATTGATTGAGTTTCCACCAAAGCTCTCAATATCTCAAATTGTTAACGCACTAAAAGGCGTATCTAGCCGTAGATATGGTCAAGCTGGATACCCAAAACCCTATGGCAAACAAGCCTTATGGAGTCCTAGCTATTTTGTGTCTTCTGTTGGTGGTGCGCCACTTGAAGTTCTTAAAAAATACGTCCAAGATCAAGAAAAGCCGTCCTTCTAGGACGGGGTTTTAGACCCAAAATTTCGATAACAAAGGCGATCGCGAATTACATAGCTTGTGAGTTAGTGGGCGAGCAATGAGCTACCCTAAAAATATGATCGGTGAGGCCATCCTGCTATGAGTGTTATAATCTCAGACGAAATTCTGCAAGCATCTGGGCTTACCCCTAGTGAGTTTCGCCAAGAGATTGCATTATACCTTTTCCAGACAGGTCGCTTAAGCTTGGGCTATGCCAGTCAACTAGCGGATATGCAACCAAATAACTTTCGCCAACTCCTTAAGCAGCGCGATATCCCGCTCTATTCCTACGACGTTGAAGACTTTGAACTTGACTTGAAGAACCTGCGGGAGTTGGGACGACTTTGATTGTCATCAGCGATACATCGTTTATCGCGAATTTAGCAGCAATTCAGCACTTGCACCTTTTGCCCCAACTCTACAAACGAGTCACCATTCCTGAAGCGGTATATCGTGAACTTGCAGACATCGATCCTCCCGTTCCAGGAAGCCTCGAAGTTCAAGCCGCTTCCTGGCTTGAAGTTAGACAAGTTGTGAATCGTAACGCTGTTAAACGGCTTCAGCACGAAGTAAAGCTAGATCCTGGAGAATCTGAAGCGATCGCCCTTGCCCTAGAACTCAATGCCGATTTACTGTTGATTGATGAGCGTCGCGGTAGAGCAGAAGCCAATCGCTTGGGGTTAAGGATTACTGGGTTGCTGGGTATTTTGGTTGAGGCTAAACACCAAAATCTCATTGTTGCTATCAAGCCGTTAATGGATACCCTGATTGCTACGTCCGAGTTTAGAGTATCTTCAGCTCTATACAATCAGATTTTAGAGATGGTGGATGAAGCATGATGTCCAAGGGGGTTGAGGGTAACTGCGTTGGCACGGCACAATAACTAGTTATGCCGCTTAAGTCTTCGGAGCGTTCAGGATTAAGTTACGTGAGGTTGCAGCGATCAAGACCGAGTTGTTCTTTGCACTGAGCGATCGCATAGGGCTTTTGCCTGTTCCCTGCTGTAGTTGCCAGGTAGCGATCGCTTCCAAACTGACTCTGAAAGCAATCGTGTTTAAACTAGGGGACTTGAGACCGACTCTTGAAAACCTCTCTATGCAAGTGTTAGCTCTTTTTGTCCAGGAGAAATTCCAGTTTAAGTCTATCGCTGTTCCACCACCGCACCCAGCGCTTGCAAAGTCAAAATCGTCGCTTCCGTTACTCCTTTCACACCAGTAATATTCATCCCCTCGTAAAGTCTTTTTGCTCTCAACATTCTTATACACTCCCCCGTCTTCACATCCCAAACCCTCACCGTTTGGTCTTGTGAACCACTGGCAACAAATTGCCCATCTGGACTAAAAGCCACAGCAGACACTAAATGAGTATGTCCAACACAGATATGGCGACATTCCCCAGTTTTCCCATCCCAAATTCTCACTGTTTGGTCATGGGAAGCACTAGCAAGAATCTGCCCATCTGGACTGTAAGCTATGGAAAAAACCCAGTTGGTATGTCCTGTGAGAGTTCTCAGACATTTTCCTGTCTGCCAATCCCAAAGTTTAATTGTTTGGTCTGTGCTGCAAGTCGCTAAGGTCTGACGATCTGGGCTAAATATCGCAGCGTAAATCCTGGCATCATGAGCTTCTAAAGTTTGCAGAAGACCAGTTTCACAATTCCACAATCTTACAGTTTGGTCAGCGCTGCTACTAGCGAAAATTTTTCCGTCTGGACTAAAGGCGATCGCAAAAATTTTATCTCGATGACCGGTAAAAGTTTGCAGACATTGCCCGGTGTGCCAGTTCCACAGTTTAATCGTACAATCAGCGCTACCACTAGCAACCATCTCACCTTGGGGGTGAAAAGCCACAGTATAAGCCCAGTCTGTGTGTCCTTGTAACATTTGCAAACATCGCCCTGTGTTCACATTCCACAATCGCACTGTGGCATCGGTGCTAGCACTAGCTAATATATCTCCATTGGGATGAAAAGCCAGCCCGTAAATAAAGTCTGTATGTCCTTGTAAGGTTCCCAGACATTTGTGGGTTTGCCAGTCCCATAGTTTCACAGTTTTATCATTGCTACCACTAGCAATAATTTGCCCATTGGGACTGAATCTAACAGGCAGCGCCCAATCTGTATTACCATACCAAGTTTTTAAACATTGTCCATTGCGATAATCCCATAACCGCATGGTTTGGTCTAAGCTGACACAAGCGATGGTTTGATTATCTGGGCTGAAAGCGACGCAACAGACTTCATTGGTTTGTCTGTGTAGTGTTTTGATACAAGTGTGGGTATGACAATCCCAAAGTTTAACAGTATGGTCGCCACTACCACTAACAAGTATTTCTCCTTGGGGGCTAAAAGCAACTGCATAGACGCTGTTGGTATGTCCTGTGTAAGTTTTTATGCATTTGCCTGTGTGATAATTCCAAAGTTTAATTGTGCGATCGCCACTCCCACTGGCTAAAGTTTGCCCATCTGGACTAAATGCTACTGAACGCACCCAACCTTGATGTTCTGTGAGTGTTTTTAAGCACTTGCCTGTAGCAACATCCCATAACTTAATTGTGCGATCGGCACTACTACTTGCCAAAGTTTTGCCATCCGGACTAAAAGCAACACAACGCACCCAATCTGTATGTCCGGTCAGCGTTTTCAGGCAAATACCATCACGGATATCCCAGAGTTTGACTGTGCGATCGCCACTAGCACTGGCTAAGGTTTGACCATCGGGACTAAATGCTACGGAAAATGTCTCATGATTATGTCCAATCAACGTTTTTATACAAACACCATCAGCGACATTCCAAAGCTTAACTGTGTGGTCTGCACCACAACTTGCAAAAATTTCTCCATCCGGGCTAAACGTCACAAAGCGTACCCAGTTGGTATGACCCTGACAAATCAACAATAATTTTCCTGTTTTCACCTCCCACAGACGGACATTACAGTCGGTGTCGCAGGTTGCTAAAAGCTGACCGTCTGAGCTAAAAGCAGCTGACAAAATATTGCCTAGTGTTTCAGTAAAAACACATGATAATAAATCTGAGCCTGCAAAATTAACATCATGCAAGTTTACATCCTGAAGATAAGCTTGCCAAACAGTTAGATGGGAAAAGTCATAGCCGCTTAAATCAACCTGTGCTTGATGCAGAAGATTAAGTGCATTTCCCCCTGCATACCCCATTTCTTGGGGTGATTTTCCTCGGAGATGCGAGAGAATTTGACTCAAACAACTAGCAATATTTTCAGGACTACCAAGTTGTGCGATCAATTCATTCACAATCGGTTGAAGGATCAGACCAGTTTGAGTTTCTCGCACATAATCCTTGGTTTGCGCTTTCATCAAAGCATAACTTCTAAAAATGGCTATTTTCTGGCTGACTATCTCTTGACTAACTTGCTCAATTAATTGGTTAGTTACATATTCCATCACCACAGGTTGTTGAGTAAAGCTACTGGCGCTTTTTTCAATTAGCGATCGCCTTTGCAAAGAATTGAGCGATTCCAACATTTCACGGGATAAGACATTAGTAACAAAATCTGTTTGCAGATCCCGCAATGAAACTGGTTCGCGGTTGATGGCTAACCAGTACATAATCTCCCGTTCTAAATTTGTGAGACGATCAAACTGTTGATTGAGTAAGTCGCGGATATCGTCGAAGACAAACGCACTTTGCTGAGAAATATCTAAAAACTGCGAAATATTACCATCAAAAAAATCTCCGATTGCAGACGCCACAATCTTGAGAGCCAGAGGATTACCACCATAGCGGGAAATCAAGATTTGCCATTGGGCATCTGTAGCTGTAAACTTTCCTTTGACGTTAAATAATGAGCGTCCTTCATTCTCTGGTAAACCTGTAAGTTGCAGAGAACGTACAGGCAAAAGTTCACCCTCGAATTGAGATAGTCCTTTCGGTTTTTCCCGTGAAGTCAACAGCAGACAACTTTGGTGTGAAGTTTCAGCGATACAGCGAAAAAGTTGACCGTAACCTTCGTATCCAGGACGATAACTACCAGTGCGATCGCCCGCCTGTAAAATTGATTCAGCATTATCCAGAATCAACATACAACGCAACGAACGTAAATATTTTAGTAACAGCGAAATTCTGCCTTCTAAGTTAGCTGGTAAATTTGTTTCCTGCTGTCCGGATAAAAACTGAATCAACTCAGCCAAAATATCTTCAACTGGGGGAGCATTGCGAAGACTCCGCCAAATTACATAATGTAGAGAAGCAACATGTCGCTTCTCTACAACAATTTGTTGCGCCAGCTTGACAGCCAAAGTGGTTTTACCAATTCCACCCATCCCCAGCAGCATCACCAAGCGGCAATTTTCTTGCACAATCCACCGTTGAACTGTGTTTAATTCTTCTGCACGTCCATAAAAAATTGAGACATCAGGCGCTTCGCCCCAGTCTGTGTGAGGAGTGGAGGACGCGGGGACATAGGGACGCGGGGACGCGGAGAATAACTGTTGACTCTGTACAGACGTGCCATGGCACGTCTGTACAACTTTTGACTCCTTCTCTGAAACTTCTTCCCAACTCAGTCCCAAAACTTGGCAGTAGGCTTTAAACGCCTCAGCATTAATTGGGTATTTTCCTGCTAAGAAGCGCTTCCAAGTTCCTTCTGAGATGCCTAAAGCCAGAACTCCTTGTTCTTGCCAACAGACTCCTAAAATTTCACTAGCTGACTGAATCCATCTAAAATCATCGACAGACCACCCTTTTGCAATTCTGGCTTGCTTAATTTTTGCTAGTCCCTGTTGAGAAGCTTTGAGAGTAGCCACTATATTTTCTATGCGTCCTATTTTATACGTATTTTTTATAGGTATAAATATCGCAGAACTCAAACATGATTTGCAATAACATATTAATAAATTTTTGCCTAGATCAGTTTTATTTGTCTTGGCGATCGCAAAACTGATCTGGAGCAAATAAGGTTACATCATCAAAAATTGAAAATATTATTCATATTCATGCAGTGGCTGAATATACTGAGTATATTTTACTAGCAAAGGAAAAATTTCATGATTAAACTTTATGACCTAGAGTTATCAGGAAATTGTCACAAAGTAAGGTTGATGCTTTCCCTGTTACGGCTTCAGTACGAGCAGATAATAGTTGATATTCCAAACAGAGAACATAAATCGCCTCAGTTTCTCAAACTGAATCCTTTAGGACAAATTCCCGTACTGACTGATGAAGATGTAGTTATTCGTGATTCCCAAGCAATCTTAGTTTATCTGGCGCGAAAATATGGAACAGAAGAATGGCTACCTTTAGAACCAGAATCAATGGCTAAGGTAATGCAATGGTTATCCTTTGCTGCTAACGAAATTAATAACAGTGTGTTTATCGCCAGATTGCACTTTCGCTTTCAAATGGATGTGGATTGGGAAGCAGCACAAATTAGAAGTAAGCCAGTTCTTCAGATCATGAACGAACACTTGCAAAATAGAACATGGTTGGAACTTGAACATCCAACAATTGCTGATATTGCTTGCTTTCCCTATATCGGATTAGCACCAGAAGGCAAAGTTGATTTAGAACCTTATCCCAGTGTAATTGCTTGGATTGAGCGGATAAAACAACTACCAAGATATGTAAATATGCCCGGATTGTAAGCAATCCAAAATCCAAAATCTAAAATCTAAAATCCAAAATCCCAATGTCTTTTCATTCTGGAGAAATTGCAGTCCAAACCCAAGCGGGAGTGCGAGAAGAAGCACAACGTTTGTGTAGTCTGATCGGTAATGTCATTAAACCAGCTGCTCAAGAATTTCTCCGCACCCAGCAGTTGGTTATTGCTAGTACAGTAGACACGGAAGGTAGAGTTTGGGCATCCTTGCTCACAGGAAAACCTGGTTTTGTGCAAGTGTTAAACCAGCAGATTTTACAGATTGATGCATTTCTCTTATCAGATGATTTACTGTATCATAACCTGCACAATAATCCACAAATCGGTCTACTTGTAATTGATTTAGTAAACCGTCGGCGTTTACGTCTCAACGGCAAAGCAGAGATTCAGCCAGGAGGTAAGATCAAGGTCAATATTGAGCAAGCTTTTTTTAATTGTCCCAAGTATATTCAAGTGCGTCACTTAGAAACAGGGATGACAGAATCTCTAGAAAACCCTGTAATCTTCACCAGAGAAGCTTTGAATCAGACAGATAAATACTGGATTACCCAAGCCGATACTTTTTTCATTGCTAGTTCCCATCCAGAAGTTGGCGCAGACGCATCTCACAGAGGCGGATATCCAGGGTTTGTGCAAGTTGTGCATAGTAACAAGCTAGTGTTTCCCGATTACGCTGGTAACAATATGTTTCAGACCTTCGGTAACTTGGCTGTGAATGCAGGTGCAGGTTTATTGTTTATTGATTTTGAAGAGGGACATACTCTGCAATTAGTTGGTAAAGCAGAGGTGATTTGGGATGCAGAGCGATTAAGTGATTTTGCTGGAGCGCGGCGTTTAGTTGAGTTTGAGGTAGAGCAAATTTTGGAAACCCGAAATGCTACTCCTTTACGCTGGCGGTTTGGGGAGTATTCACCTGTGAATCCAGAATGAGCATTGAAATTTAGCTGAAAAATTCTCACTTCGTGTTTGCATTTGACTCAACCACCGCCAAATCTCGTCAACAACTCCTCACGGGATAATTCGAGTAACAAGCGACTGTACTCTTGCGGTGGTAACTGTAGCAAAGGCTCAATTACTCGTTGCAATTCCTCATCTAGTGAGCCAAACCGGACGCGCAACAAGTTTTCTACTACTTGGCGTTGCCCTTCTTGTAGTGTAGCTTCCCGCCATTCTAAATAAGCTTGTGATAAGTTCATAATCACCTCTTGGTCATCTTCCGTAAGATTTCCCTGGTTTATTACAGTTATCTGCCAACTCGTAATTAGAACTGTAGTATCTCATGCGTGGGTAGCTTGCTTACAGTGATATCCAGACGCAGTTCAGAAACACAGACTGAAATTATCTAGTCTTAAGCATTGTAGTCAGTCTTTATCGTATATGTTCTATTTTGTCAAGACCAGTTTTTCAGCCTTGATCTACTCCAAACTGATCTTTCGCCAAGTCAGCTGATAGAGCGATCCTAGAAAAGATGGAAGGATGAAAAGATAAATTCCTTCGGTCAGCACGCTCCTACACTGGCTTTAATGACAATGGAGTGGATCATGTCCGAAAATCCTGTTTACATTGGCATCGAAACTACTGCTCACTCGACGATACAGGCAAACGCTAATGCAATTGCCAGTATTCTCGCGTTCAATGGTTTCATGGATGTGGCGAATAATCTGCTTATACCTTTACCCTCTAAGCAACTCCAAAAAAAAATCAGGAGACATAGGGTAAAACAAAAGGCTCAGTCTCAGTCACAAGAGACGAAAAATAGATTACAGGCAGAAATTGCCACACTGAAGCAAGAATTGGCTGCTTTAAAGCAGGAGAAGGCTGAATTGTCAAGCTTGCTCGCTATTACGACTAAGCACAAATCACCAGAGGCACTGTGGCAGAGTGAAGAATTGTTGAGACGCCAAATGCAGGAGATGCAGATTGAGATCGATTTAAATCAAGTAGCACGCCAGGTAGCTGAGATTACTAAGACTGATTATTTTCAGCAGTTACAAATAGAAGTTGAACACCTCCGGAATTCAGAAGTTGCTGACGATAGTTGTTAGAGGTGTCTTATGTCTAAAATTATTGCTATTCATTCTTTTCGGGGCGGGACTGGTAAATCTAACTTAACAGCAAATTTAGCAGTGGCGATCGCTCAAAAGGGAAACCGAGTTGCTGTAGTGGATACTGATCTTAAGTCTCCTGGTATTCATGCCCTATTTAGTACTGATGAAAGTATCACAAGCAATACCTTAAATGACTATTTATGGAATCGCAGTTCAATTAGTGACACAGCCTGCGATGTCAGTTCTCATTTAGGAATAGAGGGTAAGGGCAGAGTTTTCCTGACTCCTTATAGTATAAATGCTGATGAAATCGCCAGGATTGAGTACGAAGGATACAACGTTAGTCTACTTAATAGTGGATTTCGGCGCTTGATCGAAGAATTGGAGATAGACTACTTATTCATCGATACTCACCCTGGTCTTAGTCGAGAAACTTTATTATCTATCGCTATTTCTGACCAGTTAATTGTGATTTTGCGCCCAGATCGCCAAGACTTTCAGGGAACGGCAGTTACAGTTGATGTTGCCCGTCAGCTCAAAGTCCGCAACATGATGCTGGTCATCAACAAGACACCAATCAAGATGGACTTTTCAGCACTACAAAAAAAAGTAGAGAAAACTTATAAAATTCCAGTAGCAGGTATCTTGCCATTGTCGGAAGATATGGTGCAGCTGGGCAGCTGTGGACTGTTTTGCTTGCAATATCCAGACCATCCTTTGTCTGAGATGCTCAAACAGGTCGCGGAAAAAGCAATTATGGAAACTTGCCTAGTAATTAAGTAAGAAAAATGACAGATAGTAGTGGAGAACAAATTATACCTTTTGAACTAGCCTTGAAACTGGCGGATACGGCCGTTTTCGCCAAGACCTCTAGACATTTAAGAAATATTGAAGTTGCTGTTTTGCGGGGAGCTTGGTTAGGTCAGAAATATGACCAAATTGCGTTAGAAAGTGGTTACACTCCTGAATACATCAAGCATGATGTCGGGCCAAAACTGTGGCAGACCCTTTCATTTAGTCTGGGAGAAAAAGTCAGTAAAACTAATTTAATGGCAGTTTTAGCGCAGCGAGCAAGTCAGGAGGAAGACACGGGGAGACGGGGACGCGGGGACGCGGGGAACTTCTGTGCGTCTTCTTTAGAATTAGAGCCACCAGTTGGACTAGTACCACTAGACTCTACTTTTTATGTAGAACGCCCTCCCGCAGAGTCACGCTGTTATGAAGAGATTATTAGACCAGGGGCGCTAATTCGCATCAAAGCGCCCAGTCAAATGGGTAAGACTTCTCTGATGGTCAGAATTCTAACCCATGCCAAAAAACAGAATTTTGATGTAGGGGATGATCTGGAAGTACACACCGTTGCACTCAGTTTACAGCAAGCAGATCGAGCAGTTTTCACTGACTTGGACAAGTTCTTGCGCTGGTTCTGTGCATCCATTACTCGCAAGCTGCACCTGTCACACCGAGTAGAGGATTATTGGAGTGAAACCTTTGGCAGCAAGAGCAACTGTACCGCTTACTTTGAAGATTGTTTGCTACCAGATATTAATGGTGTTTTAGTTTTAGCTTTGGATCAAGTTGATGAGGTGTTTTTACACCCAGAAATTGCTGATGATTTCTTTACGTTGTTGCGATCGTGGTACGAAGAAGCAGCTTATGGAGATAGCGGCAATCCTCTCTGGCAAAATCTGCGCCTGATTATCGTCCATTCTACAGAAGTCTATATTCCTTTGGATATTAATAAGTCTCCTTTTAATGTAGGACTGGCAATTGAATTACAGGCATTTACAACCAAACAGGTGCTTGATTTGCAACAGCGTTATGGATTGCACCTATTGGAGAGTGAAATATCTGAGTTAATGCAACTTGTTGCAGGACATCCTTATTTAGTGCAACAAGCTCTCTATCACCTAGCACAGCACGATCTAACTTTCAATCAGTTAGTACAAATGGCTGCAACAGATGCGGGCATTTATAGCAATCATCTGCATCGGCATTTACGTAATCTCCAAGAACACCCTCAATTAGCAGCAGCATACGAGCAGGTACTGAAGTCATCAAAACCTGTAGAGTTAGAACAACTTTTAGCATTTAAGTTACACAGTATGGGACTTGTTACTCTGCAAGGAAATCAGGTCATGCTCAGTTGTGAGTTATATAGACGGTACTTTAGTGACATCTTGCGGCAAGACACTACGCGTTTACAGCTAGATGTATAGGACAATACAGTTCAGTTAGCAGAACTTGATTATTGAAGATCCCCCCTAGCTCCTTAAAAAGGGGCTAGGGGGGATCGCAACGTTAACTGAATCGTATTGGGATCTAAGAGTTTGAAAATAGACCTTAGGAACTCTGCCTAAGAACATTAGACTTCTTGCAAAAGTAAATTTCATGCTGTTAGGGAATTTGATTAGTGGTTAATAAAAAAATGTTGATTACTAACAACTAACTACCCAAATTCAAGATGGTTTACTTTTGCAAGCGGTCTATTTAGTCTATTTAGTAATAACCCTTATTAATAACCCTTGCCGTAGTCGTTGCGATTATCGTTGTTGTTAACGTTGTTGTTAACGTTGACGTTGTAGTTTTCGTTGCGGTTGTAGTTGTCGTTGCGGTTGTAGTTGTCGTTGAAGTTGTAGTTGTCGTTATAGCCAAGGTAGTAACCAGGGTATAAATGCATACCACCTGCCACAACGTCTAATTCCTGCTCAGACAACTCGATCGCTTCGTTGATGTTAATGTTTTCTGACATAATTTTGTCCTTTCTTTGTGAGATTTTTGAGTTTGATCAAGCGGAGGTTGATTACCCGTTGAATTTATTTTTTAGGGCGACCTCTGCTTTGTTCCATTTGGAACTGTATTCATCGTAGGTTTCCCACAAAGAATCGACCTCTGAAAAAGGTCTTAAATGTAGCATCAACGAATTATATACGTCGCATCAACGAATTATATACACTGCCTCTGACTTTCGTTGACTCATAAGCGTCAATATCAGGGTCGCTGAAAATGTGCGATCGCAACTTCCCAGTATGTAGCTCCATGCTTCGTCAACGCTACGGAATCATCGCCACTTTAATTACCTTACGTGATCGCATGTCACAAAACACTGCCTCCAAATCTTTTAACGGGCGGTGTTCGCTGATTAATAGTTCAAACGGAATCTTGCGACTAGCAATCAGTGCTAGGGCTGCTCTCACAAACTCAGGAGTGTTGTGAAATACTCCTTTCAGGGTAAGTTCGCTGTAGTGGAGTTGTTCTGTGTTGACGGTAATTGTTGTATCTCGCGGACAACCACCGAATAAGTTGACAGTAGCACCGGGACGGGCGCAAGCAATAGCAGTTTCCCAGACGCTAGGTAAGCCAGTAGCTTCAATCACCACATCTGCACCCCACCCATCTGTAAATTCTTTGGCTACAGTGGGTATATCTGGTAGTTGACGGTAATTAAATGTCTGTGCTGCACCGAGTTTTTTACCAATTGTTAGCCTGTCGTCATTACCACCAAACAGCAATACTTCTGCCCCCATATCAAAAGCCAACTTGGCCACAAACATCAGTCCGATTGCTCCATCTCCCAAGACTATTACCCTATTTCCAGCTTTGACATTGGCACGGGCTACCCCATGCAGCACACAAGCCAAAGGTTCTGTGATTGCTGCTAATTCATAGGATAAATCTTCTGGAATTGGCAATAAATTATGCTGGACAATCGGCGCGGGGATTTTTAAATATTCGGCAAAAGTACCATTATTCCAAGTCAAATTTGGACAGAGCGAGTATTCTTGGCGTTGACAAAAAAAGCAATTCATGCATGGCGCGGAATTATTAGCAACCACGCGATCGCCAACTTGCCAACCCGTAACACCTTCACCTACAGCTACTATGCATCCAGCGGCTTCATGACCAAAAAGAGTTGGAGGTTTGAGCATCTTGGCATGACCACCGCGACGCCACACTTTCAAATCTGTACCACACGTTGTTGCTACTCCCACCTGGATCACTACTTCTCCTTTTCTAGGAGTGGGGTCAGCAACTTTTTCTAGACGTAAATTTTCTTTCCCGTAAAGTAAGGCTGCCAGCACAGCTTATAACCCATTAATTAGCGCCACCTGATTGTATCAAGGAATTACTAAATTAAACTAAACACCCTAGTCTTTAGAATGATTGCTCGGAAACAGGTAGGCGATCGCAGCCCAACCAGAAAATGTTAATAGACTCACTAAAAATGCGGTCAAGAAAATAACAGACATATCTGAGAGCAGAATTCAGTTTAATTTCTTGAGATGCCAGAAAACCATGAGCAAGGACACTTTCAAGCTATCAACTGAATATGACGTAGTTATGAATGTGTTATGTCAATTGCTTGTATTTCATTAGCCAGATACCTGCAAACACACTCACCTGTGTTGGGCGACGTGGAAGCCTGGTTTTTAAAAGATAATGGAGGAAACGGCACGTCACCCGGTAATGGATAATTGTCAATGGGTAATTGGGAAAATTAGAACAAGTTCTTACCTATTACCGGACGGCGCTTCTTAGTTGCTACCTGCGGGCAACTAAGAAGCGCCTCGACAACCCCCCGATCAAATATGGGGCGAATCTCCCTAACTTCATTCGGGAGTGTCCCCTCAATGCCAACTAATGCAACGCCAGCATTATTGGCCGATAATTCCTTGATGGTACAAGCCCCTGATTTATCTGTGGAATCAATCCAAAATCTAAAATCGGATCGTCCACTAAAATCCAGAATTAAAAGTTTGTTGCCAAATCATTTTTTGTTCTTCCTCAGGGATACCCAAAGTAGACGTAATGATAGCAAAATCCCCTGGAGTGGGCAGCACTTCCCTTCTAGCGAGTGCTTGCAAGTTCATTACCCCAGAACGCTTAAGTTTTTTCATATTGGCTAGAACCAAATCGGCAATTGTTGTCTGATTTGCCTGTCCGGGGTTTAAGGGGCTGGAAGTTGTTCTTTGAGCCAGCCACTCATAGATTATCTCTTTTAGTACTTCGCTTTGGGACAATCCCTCACGAGCACAGATACTTTTGAACTCTTGCGCCATCTCTACAGGAACATAGCCGCCGATCTGCTTGTAATCATCAGAACGCTTTTTGTCGGTCATTTCGTGGACTGTCATATCATGTTTATCTTCATTTGCTTAAATGAGAAAAGTAGCGGTGTGATATTGAACTGCCAAGATTGGAGAGACCATACCAACTAAAGTATTGTTTATTGATCGCAGTATTGACTAGCGAAAATCGTGATTTTGAGAATGAACTTAGTTATGACTGAAATGTAAACAGAGTAGGTGGATGATTAAGCCAGGGGTCACTCCCTGATATCCTGTCCGTTTGAACACTTATCATATCTGTGAAGGTCGGTAATCGGTAATAGTGAGTCAGCGCGCTGCGTGCGTCTACACCAGTCGCTCATGGGGGCAGAACCTCGCCGTCGAGCAAGACTCGGGGCTTGTTTAGCAGGGAAAGCAACACACGATACAAGCAATATGAATCACCCTGGTTTTTTGTTTAGCTTTTTAACAAAATTCTAAAAAAACTTATGTGAAAAACTAGTTTTACAGAAATCATTCAGTATTTTAAAAAATGATGAAGTAATGGTGCATTTAGTTTGCAAATATTAAGCAACCTGAAGTTGGCCGATTTTGGGTTTTACTATTTTGAAGCTGGAAGATTGAATTGCTTCATTAACTTTAATGAAAGCTCTACCTATTAATCAAGAAAGTGCAAGACTAACAGCCCTCCGTCATTATCAAATTCTTGATACTGAACCCGAAGAAGCTTTTGATAATCTTGCCCAGTTAGCAGCCCTTATTTGTGGAACGCCAATTGCCTGTATCAATTTCATCGATGAAAACCGTCAGTGGTTGAAGGCAAAAGTTGGTTGGGATGTCACAGAATTACCGCGTGATGTCGGGATGTGTCCCGCTTGCCTTCAGCAAGATGATGTTTTAATTATTAGCGATACTTTAGCAGATGAGGTATGGGCGAAAAACCCGGTAATCGCAGACCCTTACTATGTGCGATTTTATGCAGGCATACCCCTATTTACACCCGAGGGATACGCGATCGCCACTCTTTGTGTGATGGATAGTCAACCCCGACAACTAAATTCACAACAGGTAGCGGCCTTGCAGAAACTAGGTCGGCAAGTAACGATCCAACTGCAAATTAGGCAAGCACAACAATACCAATCTAGCGGTAGAGCATTACCTATGACTGGGACACTCAGGGACACTACCCACTGTCAACGAGCAGAGGAACAACAGGCGATCGCCAAAGCAAGACTGCGCCACTTACTGACCGTTAGCCCAGTTGTGATGTATTCTTGCCAGCCAGATGGAGATTTTGCCACTACCTTTATCAGTGACAATATTACTTCTTTGCTGGGCTATGAAAGCCGTGACTTTCTTGAAGATTCTCAATTTTGGACTAACCATATCCATCCAGAAGATGCTCCCCGTGCCTTAGCTGAACTCGCTACCTTATTTGAACAGGAACACCTTACCTGTGAATATCGCTTTCAGCACCAAGATGGTAGTTATCGCTGGGTTCGAGATGAATTAACGTTAGTCCGAGATGCATCGGGTCAGCCTTTAGAAATAGTCGGTTCTTGGATTGATATTAGCGATCGCAAGCGTGCAGAAGAGAAACTAGCTCAAAGCGAAAATCTGCGGCGCACTATAGTTGAGTCAGAACCAGAGTGTGTGAAATTGCTTGCCGCAGACGGTACGCTGCTGGAGATGAATCCTGCGGGACTGGCGATGATTGAAGCTGATTCCCCAAGCCAAGTTCTTGGTAACTCAGTTTACCCGATGATCGCCCAAGAGCATCGTCAAGCTTTCCAAGAACTCACAGAGAGTGTTTTTCAAGGTAAATCGGGAAGGCTGGAGTTTGAAATCGTTGGTCTCAAAGGCACTCGTCGCTGGCTAGAAACTCACTGTGTTCCTCTGCGCAGTGCTAAGCAAGAAATTATTGCCCTGCTTTCGGTTACTCGTGACATTAGCGATCGCAAGCGTGCAGAAGCAGCACTGCGCGAGAACGAACAACGGCTGAAACTAGCATTGCAGGCTTCTAAACTTGGTTCTTGGCAGTTCGATTTGCAAACAGGGGAGTTGTCTGCATCCAACCAGTGTAAAGCGAATTTTTGTCGAAACCCCGAAACAGAGTTTTCCTATGAACTGCTGTTTGAATGTATTCATCCTGACGATCGCGCCTACGTACGAGAGTCTGTCAGGCAAGCTTTGGAGCAAAAAATTGATTATGAGGCTGAGTACCGCAATATCTGGCCCGACCGCAGCGTACATTGGGTGTTGGCACGGGGTAGCGCCATCTATGATACTGATGGTACACCAACTCGCATGATTGGTGTGACCTTGGACATTACTGAGCGCAAACGAGCAGAAGAAGCCTTAAGAGCGAGTGAGGAAAGATTAAAGTTAGTAATAGATGCAACTAATGATGCTATTTGGGATTGGGATCTTGTTCAGAATAAATGCTTTTGGTCAAAACGGTTTTACCAATTCTTGGGTTTGTCACCCACAGAAGAAAAAAATTACTTTTATGAATCCCTTTATCCACTGGTACACCCCGAAGACCGAGAGCAATTTACGGAGTTACTCTACCAACATTTAGAACTCAACCAACCATATAAAATGGAACTGCGATTGCGCCGAGCCGATCGCACCTACAATTGGTTTTTCATTCGGGGCAAAGCAGTTCGAGATCCCAATGGTCGTCCGCTACGGATAGTGGGAGCGCTGAGTGATATCTCCGAACGCAAGCAAGCAGAAGAAGAATTAAGACAGCAAAACCAGCGATCGCAACTTTTGGCTGAAGTTGCTCTGAAAATTCGCCAGTCCTTGCAAACTGAAGAAATTCTCCAAACCACAGTTACGGAAATTCAAAAACTGCTGCAAACTGACCGAGTTATCATCT
Organism: Fischerella sp. PCC 9605; assembly: GCF_000517105.1. GTDB lineage: Bacteria > Cyanobacteriota > Cyanobacteriia > Cyanobacteriales > Nostocaceae > PCC9605. The sequence goes on from NZ_KI912148.1 coordinate 2,037,372, forward strand.
TTCGATTTGGGAGTGATGGTTTGGGAACAGTGGTACAAGAGGCAGTGGTACCTGGTTGTAGCTCGATTCTAGGACAAAAACTGTTTGACCCCTGCTTTCACCAAAATTATCAAGAAGCTTATCGTCAGGGGAGAATGAATATAATTCCTGATATTAGGTCAGAAAACGTTCATTCTTGCCATCGAGAATTTCTAGAAAATCTTGGTGTCAAAGCTCATATACTAGCACCGATTATCTTTAGAGATACACTTTGGGGCTTGCTCATCACCCATCAGTGTGTTCGTCCCAGAACTTGGAGTAGCTGGGAAATCGAGTTAGTGCAACAATTGGCAAACCAAATTGGTATTGCCCTATCCAAAGCTCAATTATTAGAACAAGAAACCCGGCAAAGAGAAGAACTTGCTCGTTCCAACGCCGAATTAGAACAGTTTGCCTATGTTGCTTCTCACGATTTGCAAGAACCATTGCGGATGGTAACTAGTTATTTGCAACTGCTGGAGAGAAAATACAAAAGCCAACTGGATGCCAAAGCCGATGATTTCATTGCCTATGCTGTAGATGGTGCTCGCCGGATGCAAGTCTTGATCAATGACTTGTTAAGCTTTTCTCGCGTCAGCACCCGCGGTCAACCCTTTAAGCTTGTAAACTGCAATACTGTTTTGCAACAGGCGATCGCCAATCTCAAAATTGCGATCGCCGAAAGTGGTGCAGTTATCACCCACGATCAACCTCTACCCGAAGTCATGGCTGACGCTACCCAGTTAGTGCAGGTGTTCCAGAACCTAATTAGTAACGCCATCAAATTCCGCAGCGAACTGACACCGCAAATTCATATTGGGGTAGCCAGGAGAGATGAAGGAGTAGGGGGAGTAAGGGGAGTAGGGGAAGTAAGAGGAGAAAATACTTCTCTATGTTCCCCCACTCTCCCCCTCTCCCCCTCTCCCTTGTCTTCCTATTCCCCTACAGAAAACGAATGGCTCTTCTGGGTGCGCGATAATGGAATTGGCATTGAGCCGCAGTATCGCGATCGCATTTTCATCATCTTTCAGCGTTTACACGCCCGGGGCAAGTATCCCGGTACTGGTATTGGCTTGGCAATTTGTAAGAAAATTGTCGAACGCCACGGCGGACGCATCTGGGTGGAGTCGGAAATCGGTAAAGGAACAACCTTCTACTTCACAATTCCGGATAGGATAGATACGCCATCATGAATATTTCAGCAGATTTTATGCCTATTGAGGTTTTGTTAGTAGAAGACAACCCCGGCGATGTAGAGTTAACCAAAATAGCTCTGGAAGATAGCAAAATTTCTGTTAACTTGAACGTAGTTGAGGATGGCGTAGAGGCGATTGCATTCTTGCGTAGAGAGGGAAAATATGCTAATATAATGCACCCTGATATTGTGCTGCTCGATTTGAATCTGCCCAAAAAAGACGGGAGGGAAGTACTGGCAGAAATCAAAGCAGATGAAAAACTCAGGCGAATTCCTGTGGTTGTGCTGACGACTTCTCAAGCTGAAGAAGATGTTCTTAGAGCCTATAATCTCTCTGCTAACTGCTATATTAACAAGCCCGTTGACTTCGATCAGTTCGTTAAAATAGTACAATCCATAGAAAGTTTTTGGTTTACGATTGTCAAGCTGCCACCGGAATAAATAAGGGTAAGGGGGCAAGGGTAAGGGGAAAAGGAATTTAGAAGCCTTTAACCTTTAACCTTTAACCTTTTCCCTCATACAAAGCACTGCTCCCTGCCTATTGACTTTTGACTTTTAACTAAAAATGGCAGAACAACCTATCAAAGTTTTGTTGATAGAAGATAACCCTGGTGATATCTGTCTGTTGCAGGAATTTTTATCGGATGTCACCTCCGCACAGTTTCAATTAATTACCGTTGAGTGTCTGGATCAAGCGTTTGAATTTCTCAAGCAAGACAGCTTTGATGTGATTTTATTAGACCTCTCTTTGCCAGACAGCCAAGGGTTGGAAACTTTTATTAACATGCATCACCAAGCACAAGCTATTCCCATCATCGTGCTGACAGGCTTGGACGATGAAAATTTGGCTATTCGAGCCATGCAGGAGGGAGCGCAGGATTACTTGGTTAAAGGGCAAGTAAATGGTGACTTGCTAGTGCGTTGCATGCGCTACGCAATTGAGCGACAACGGGTAGAAGAAGCATTACGCCAAAGCGAGGAGAGATTTCGAGTAGCACTCAAAAACTCTCCCATTGTTGTTTTTAACCAAGACAAAGAGTTACGGTATACCTGGGTTTATAACTCCTCTCCAGGCTTTATTAGTGAAGAAATTTTGGGTAAACGGGACTCAGATTTCATTGCCGCTAGCGATGCCCAACTGCTTTTGGATATCAAACAACGCGTCATCGCCACTGGAATAGGAACACGAGAAGAAGTATCGATTCATACTGCCCAAGGTACGCGATATTATGATTTGACAGTGGAGCCATTGCGGAATGAAGCACAAGAGGTAGTGGGCATCACCTGCGCCAGTATTGATATTAGCGATCGCAAACTTGCCGAAGAAAAAATCCGCGAACAAGCTGCATTATTGGATGTAACTACAGACGCAATTTTTGTGCAAGATTTAGATAATCGCATTATATTCTGGAACAAAGGCGCAGAAAATCTCTACGGTTGGCGTCCCCAAGAAGCTTACGGCAAAAAAGTAATCGAACTTTTATATATTGATGAACCTCCGCCGGAGGTAGAAACGGCACTTTTGACAGTTATTAGTAAAGGTCAATGGCAGGGCGAGTTAACAAGAGTAACTAAAAGTGGCAGAGAAGTTTTGGTTGCCAGCCGTTGGGCTTTAGTCTGCAAAGAAGACGGTACGCCGACATCTATTCTTACTGTTGATACCGACATTACCGAGAAAAAACAGCTAGAAACGCAATTATTTCGCGCTCAACGCCTAGAAAGTATTGGCACTTTAGCAAGCGGTATTGCCCACGACCTTAACAATATCCTGACTCCGATTCTAGCTGTAGCGCAACTGCTGCCACTCAAATTCCCCGATATTTACTCGTCGGAACATCAACATCTACTGGAAATACTCGAAGACAGTGCCAAACGGGGAGCAGATCTCGTCAAGCAGGTTTTGTCATTCGCACGGGGAGTGGAAGGCAAGCGCATAACTTTACAAGTCAGGCACTTGATCCGAGAAGTTGTCAAGATTGTCAGAGAGACTTTCCCCAAATCCATTGAAGTCTCTATGGATGTACCGAAAAACTTATGGACAGTTTATGGAGATAGTACGCAACTGCACCAGGTGCTGATGAATCTTTGCGTTAATGCCCGTGATGCCATGCCTGATGGCGGCACTTTGACTATTTCTGCCGAAAATCTGTTGATTGATCAAAATTATGCTCGCATGAACTTGGAAGCCAAAGTCGGGCCGTACACAGTCATTACGATCGCAGATACTGGAGTTGGTATACCCCCAGAAATTTTAGAGAGAATTTTTGAGCCATTCTTCACCACAAAAGAAGCAGGCAAAGGCACGGGGCTGGGGCTTTCTACAGTGATTGGCATTGTCAAAAGCCACGGTGGTTTTATCAATGTGTACAGTGAGATAGAACGCGGCACTAGCTTTAAAGTATACTTGCCAGCAGTGCAGGGAACAGAAACAGAACCCACACAACAATTAGAACCGCTGGCAGGCAAGGGAGAATTGATTTTGGTTGTGGATGATGAACCTGCCATTCAAGAAATTACCAGGGCATCATTAGAGACTCATAACTACAACACACTGATTGCTAGTGATGGCATTGAAGCGATCGCCCTATACGCCCAAAACCGAAATAAAATCAGTGCTGTACTGATGGATATGATGCTCCCGTCGCTAGATGGTTTAACTGCTATCCGTACCTTGCAAAAAATCAACCCAGAAGTCAAAATTATTGCCACTAGCGGACTCATGTCTAGCAGTAAACTCACAGAAGCATCCGCTGTTGGCATCAAAACATTTTTGTCAAAACCTTACACCGTCAAAGAATTATTGCTGACTTTACAGAAAGTTCTTAGTAGTTAGTGGTTGGTGGTTGGTGGTTAGTAGGGGCGGGTTTGAATAGATATCTCGTCTTTGGAAGCTCAAAAGTTTGATAGCTAAACCCGCCCGTACAGTGGTTGGTGGTTGGTTATTTCCAATGCCCAATGACCAATGACGATCCCCACACAATTAAACTCTTCCTAAAGAGGATTTTGGAAGACTATTGTCGGTTGGTGTATCCTAAAGACTCATACCATTTTGGATTTTAGATTTTAGATTTTGGATTGGGAATTACTGTCTCTGTCGAGGTTGTGTCAATCCATCTGTCGCAATCATTTTTTAAATTGGCATCACGTTAAAGAGAGAATGAACTCTTCCCTAAACTTAACCCAGCTATAAATTGAACTTCATATTCACTTGTTACAGTTTCATACTTCAACAATGTAATGAGAGTAACAATGAAGTTTAGAAATGAGAGTGCTGCCGCTCTAGTTCGATCTGCTGCTATCTTGACATTGGCCACTGCCCTTTTTACCTCGTCCAGTAGTGTACTTGGCAACACTGTTACTCCAGTTTCAGTTCAGCCCAAGTTAGAAACTCCCTCAAATTTTGATGATGATGCCGGGGGCAATGCGGATGCTGACGATCCAGCCATCTGGGTACATCCATTTTCACCTTCTAAGAGTCTGGTTGTTAGTACTCTCAAAGAGGCTGGACTCGCAGTTTATAACCTCAAGGGAGTGCAACTACAATCTATTGCAGCACCTCCAGCTCCAACTCCTGACGATAGCCCAGGCCGCTTTAATAACGTTGATGTGCTCTATGGCTTTGTTCTAAACAATCAGAAGGTTGATCTAGCCGTCGTGAGCGATCGCGGTTCGGACAAGCTGCGTATTTACAGCATTAATCCCCAAGCGGCATCCTCAGGTCAGCCGCCATTAACTGATGTGACGGCTGCTAATGTACCGTTTATATTTTCCAGCAGCCAAACTCAAGTTAATGAGCAGGCAACCGCCTATGGGATTGCTGTTTACCAGGAGCCAAAGTCAGGGCGATCGTTTGCTTATGTGAGTCAGCGAAACCGTACAGCCATTGCTCTAGTTGAGTTACTACAGACCGATCGGGGACAAATTACCTATCGTAAGCTTAAGCAACTCAATCTTCCCAGTCAATTCAAGTTACCCAATGGCACAACCTGGACTCCCTGTGAAGATCCGGGTGAACTCCCCCAAGTAGAAGGCATGGTTGTAGATCGGGATCTAGGCATGCTTTATGCCGGCCAAGAGGATGTTGGCATTTGGAAGATTAAACTGCCGCTAGGCTCCACCCGCCCTATCCTCTTAGATCGAGTCCGTGAGTTTGGTGTTCCCTATACCTATGACCCGGTGGAAGAAGAATGCAAAATTGACTTCAGTAACGATCCAGGCTATGGGGGCAAACACCTTTCTGCAGATGTCGAAGGACTAACCATCTACTATGCAGACGATGATGAGGGCTACTTGCTAGCATCTAGCCAAGGTGATAACACCTTTGCCGTCTACGAACGAGAAGACAACAATCGTTTTGTTGGTAGTTTTGCGATCGTTGATACTACAACGGTAGATGGAGTGCAAGAATCAGACGGAGCGGCTGTTATCAACGTGCCCTTAGACAGTGAATTTCCACTGGGTCTATTTGTTACTCAAGATGGTGAGAATATCCCAGAGGTCTTAGATGATGCAGGTGAAGTGCGAGCAAACACCAACTTTAAATTTATACCCTGGCAATCCATTGCTAACACGTTTCCTAAACCATTACAGATTGAGCCTGATGATTGGAACCCTCGAGACGATGATGATTAAGTCATTGTCAGTTCTGTGTGAAACAATCCTGACTAATAACTGCGGATGAGTTCAGGGTAAACACACCTTAAAGCACATATATAATTGACGATTAAATATATATGTGCTTTAAGGATATATAGGACTAGTATTTGATTTTTGAAAAGATACGTAGGGGAGGCAAAAAGGGGTGTGGATTTTCCTCCCCTTTATTGCCGTTGCGTTAAAGCAGCGCGTAACGCACCGCCACGCCAGTGGTACCCTGCAGCTAATTCCAACTCTCAAAGGACGCTCAAATCCTTACATAGCCTTAACACACCCTTGTATTTTAAAGAGAGTTATTGTTCTTCAAAGTTTGAACTGTTAAGACTTGCGGTGGTGTTGCATCTGGTGGATAAAGTAAATCCACTTTTACCAATCTTTTGTCGCCTGCTTTCATATTTAAAACTACTAGAGGTTCTCCAGGCTGACCCTGCCTTTGCACCAAATGCACAAACTGGGTTTGTAGCTTGCCTTGGTCATCTTTGTAGCCTAAGCGCACTGTACCACGAAAGAATACTTGCCGCCCTGGTGTACTCAAAAAGCGTAACCCCGGTTGGACTAACTGGTCTTCTTTGAGGGGTGTTTGCATTGAAATAGTTACTCTTTGTGGTATTTGAGTATTGTTATATAGTGGTAACTTCAGGCTGTATTGGATTCCGTAATTTCCGTGGGCGCGATAGGCAGTGTCAGGATAGCGCACCAGCATCGGCGCACTTTGAATTTGACCAGTCCCTAATGTGCCGCGATGTACAGTACTTAAAGCATAGGAATAAGCTTGACCGGGTTGGGGAATGGTTAGGTATTTGACTTTGGGACTATCTGTAATATTTGCTCGCCAGAAGGAACCCTGGGCTACGCCGGCGACTCGTCCATAGATTATGGGTTTGTCAGTTTTTTTTAGAGGAGTGGGGGTTTTATCGCGAGGTAATGCTAAATCACCATTATTAAGTAAATTTTCCCACTCTTGGAGAGTAGGGGCACGTTCACTGCCATCAGGATTGGTAGGCGCAAACATTGCCAGACTAGCTGCATAGACAGTGCCATTACTCCGCAGGCGAATTAAGGTAGACCGACCATTTAAGGGCGGTGTCAGTCCTTGAACTGGGATAGGCGCATTCAATAACATCTGACTTTGCCCACCAGAAATGATGATTTGGGCAGGAAAAATATCTTGGCGGCGTCCTCGCAGAACATCATTCATAACGCGATCGCCAGGCCCGGCGAAAACTGTTCCCAACATGTTTTGAGTAAAGGATGGCAATTCTATAAAAGGTGCATCTGGTTGACTCAAATAAGTTGCCCCTTGGAAAACATTCACCTTTACTGGTTGTTTGCCTGGGTTATGCAAGATTATTCCCAGATATAGCGATCGCAAATTATCTGGGGTTGGTGCTTCGGCGACGTGGTGGGCAAAAATATCAAATCGTCCCTGAAACGGGAAATTTAGATGTGCAGTTGGCACTTTTTTCCCTGCTGAGGGAAAGGTGGAAAGGAGAATTCCTTCTTTCAACACCTTTTCTGGGCTATTGCTATTAAAGGTAGGAATCCGATCTAGCTTTCCTGGTAGAGGACGAACTTGTTGAGTTTGGACTACTTCCTCAGCTGGTGGTGGTACAGGTGTTGTCTGGGCAATAGGAAGAATTTGTAAGAATGGCAACATATACCTAGATATTTTTTTCTAGATAGAGACGCAAACAACTTTACCAAAGTGCCATCCTGTGAATAATTAATAAAAAATCGGCAAGAATTGAGGATGAATTTTCTTCAGTCAAAATAGGAACGTGGACAAAGATGCAAGGGACTTTTAGTTGGAACTGCCGCAGGTAATCTAGCACCGAATAATAAAGACCCTCGCAGACAAATTTACCGCAGTCGTGGCTGATCTCAACAGCAGCTGTTCCCACCACCAATTGCTTTAAATCAACCGTTGTTTGCAACACACTTTCCCCACAACTAGCATTGGATTCCACACTTAATTGCGTCCGCTTTTCGGCCATGCCACAGCAGATAATCCCGTCTGGCTGGAGTTTCGCGATTTTTTTCAGTACTTGAGCACTGGCAACTTGCACATCTGGTGGCAGCAGTCTTACAAAACTTAAATCATGAGAGATCGAATCAAGTTTGGCAACTTCAATCAATAAATCATCAGAAGAATTTGACACCTGATGAGGTAGCCAAGTGTGAAAAGAAGTTAATAGCAATCTTTTCTTCATAAGGAATATTATTTAAAATAGAATTACCCTCCATAATAAATTGACAGGGAGCAGGTTAATGGCGGTAATAGCAGTCGTGGATTACGACATGGGAAATTTGCACTCAGCCTGTAAAGGTTTGGAAAAAGCTGGTGCAAATCCTAAAATTACAGATTCTGCCAAAGATTTAGAAAGGGCAGATGCAATAGTATTGCCTGGTGTTGGTGCATTCGATCCGGCAGTACAACATTTGAGATCGCGTGGTTTAGAAGAACCCATCAAAGCAGCGATCGCATCTGGCAAACCTTTTTTAGGCATTTGTTTGGGACTGCAAATTCTTTTTGATTCCTCTGAAGAAGGTATTGAACCAGGACTAGGAATTATCAAAGGAAAAGTACGACGCTTCCGTCCAGAACCCGGTATTACAATTCCCCATATGGGTTGGAATCAACTGGAATTGACCCAACCAAAATGTCTTTTGTGGGAATATTTAGCGCCTCAACCTTGGGTATATTTTGTCCATTCCTATTATGTCGAACCAGCCGATCCGCAAGTCTGTGCCGCGACAGTCACCCACGGCAGTCAAACTGTAACAGCTGCTATAGCCTGGGAAAATTTGATGGCAGTCCAATTCCATCCAGAAAAATCTTCTAATATTGGATTGCAAATCCTATCTAATTTTGTTGCTCAAGTACGCGAACAAATTGCTGCTTAAAAACGAGTTAATTTTTGTAAAATTATCCGATTACCCAACCTCTTTTACCGTCTCCACTAAACCCGTTCGGAATGACTGAAAAATTCTACTACAAACGTGGTAGGTAATTATTTACTTGAAGAAGTAATTAACTAATATTTGCATAAACCACTTTCTGTCATTCAAAGTTAGAGCTAAGGTGAGTTTGTACCAAAGTCTGCGTGAATTTTGACCCTAAGCTCATGGCTCTGAGAATTTACGGTAATCGGCAGTTAAAAAGTTTACATGGAAAAGAAACCAGACCCACCAGTGCGCGGGTCAGGGAGGCAATCTTTAATATTTGGCAGGGAACAATAGAAGGATGTCGCTGGCTGGATTTGTGTGCCGGGACAGGTTCAATAGGTGCAGAGGCCTTGTGTAGAGGGGCAAGCCTCGCGATCGCCATAGAAAAATCGAGCCGTGCTTGTGCAATTATCGAACAAAATTGGCAACGGGTAGCGAGTCCCGAACAGGAATGGAAGGTGCTGCGAGGTGACATATTGCAGTGGTTGCCCAAACTTTCTGGACAGCAATTTGATAGAATTTACTTCGATCCGCCTTATGCTAGTGGCGTGTATCAGCCAGCATTGGAAGCGATCGCCCACCACCAACTTTTAGATCCTATTGGCGAAATTGCAGTTGAACACAGTCCCCAAGGTTGGAATCCACCAGTGCATCCCAGCTTAGAAATCTGCCGTCAGAAAGTTTATGGCAATACAGCTGTTACCTTCTACAGGATTGGAGAATAAACAGAAGGAACTAGGGGAAGTAGGGGCAGTACCTAGCAGTGTCAAGGTGGGTAAAAACCAACCCAAATCTCAGTAAACAAGACTATTTTCTTCTTTGTGTCTTCGTGTCTTGGTGTTTCAAAAATGATTTTTTCACCACAAAGACACAAAGGCACCAAGAAAAACTCATTTTAAGACTTACACCTTGACAGGTCTAGGGCAGTACCTTATGCCTGCCCATACTTTAATTTAAAGACCTAGCTGGTTGCCACGCTTATACTGCTTGTAGGCAGCGTAGAAAAGTCCAGCCAGAGTTACGAAAATGAGACCCAGAACCATGCCGTCTAGTAAGGGTTCAACCACTTGAAATCTCCTTGTTGCAATTATTAAAGATTTATTTCCTGTTCCTCATCTTACCAAATCTGGCATCAATCCCGCGTCAGGAAATGGTTTTGGGCAGTAACTGTACAAAAGAAATATACAATTTGTGCTTGCAGACACATCAAAGAAATTTTAAGCTATGTGTATGAAATGAAAAATTTTTGTACACCTAGACTTTGACAGCAAAAATTTTGGATAACCAGATTACCCAACCTAAAATTCTGATTCAGCGGATCGCTTTAATGGCTCTGGCGATTTTGCTAGCAGTCGTTTTGGGGATTTTTGCTGTTCGTATGGTAAGGGCTTCTGACCCCTACGTCAAGACCGTTCTATCCTTAACAGGCAACCCTACTCAAGGACACGCTATCTTTCAAATCAACTGCGCTGGTTGTCATGGCTGGGAAGCAGATGGGCGTGTCGGTCCCAGCTTGCAAGGAGTCTCTAAGCGCAAATCCCCCTATGGTCTGATTCATCAAGTTATTAGTGGTGACACGCCTCCCATGCCTAAATTTCAACCTAGCGCCAAAGAAATGGCAGACTTGCTTAGCTATTTGGAGACACTCTAAGTGGGGATGGGGGGATGGGGAGAGTGGGAGAGTGGGAATTGGGCATCGGGCATTGGGCATTGGGCATAGTTAACAACCACTAACTACTAACCACTAACTACTAATCACTAACTACTAACTATTGACTATTGACTAATGACCATTGAAGTAGACTACCGCTTTCCTGCGGGTGTTGACCCAGAAAAGCAAGCCAAAATTATCGCGGTTGGGCAAACAGTTGGAACTTGGGATGCCCGTTTTGCCCACCGAGAAGCAGCTTTGCGATCGCATTTAGCAGAAGTAGCCTCAGTAGAAACAGAAGCCCAAACAAGTTACAGCATCGCCACGATTCGCTTTCCTGAAGCAAATGTAGAAAACGACATCTCCAGCCTGTTGACGATGATATTTGGCAAGTACTCTATGGCTGGTGCGGCAAAAATCGTGGCGGTACGTTTACCAAAAACTTATGGTCTACATCCCAAACTGGGCATTAGCGGTATTCGAGAACGACTGGGGGTATTTAACCGCCCGTTGATTATGGCTATTTTCAAACCAGCACTGGGACTCTCAGCCACCGATCACGCCGCTATTTTGGCAGAAGTAGCCCACGCCGGACTAGATATTATTAAAGATGACGAAATTTTCGGCGATCTGGATATTGCCCCAACCATAGAACGCCTGAAAGCCTGTCGTCAGGTAATTGAAGAAGTCAAGCAAACCACCGGACGTACAGTATTGTATGCTGTCAATGTTACAGGTACGGCAGATAAATTATTAGAGAAAGCGCGTCTTTTGGTACAGCAAGGCGCCAATGCACTCTTGTTGAATGTTCTTACCTACGGCTTTTCGGTACTGCAAGCCTTAGCCAGCGACCCAGAAATTAATGTTCCCATCTTCGCCCATCCAGCACTAGCTGGAGCAATGTGTGCTGCCCCCGATTATGGTATGGCATACTCTGTGGTATTGGGAACCTTGATGGCTCATGCTGGTGCGGACGCCGTGCTGTATCCCGCACACTACGGTAGTTTACCCTTTGACCCAGTCGAAGAAGGTAAGATCCGAGATATTTTGCACAGTCGTGGTGTTTTTCCTGTCCCTTCCGCTGGTATTCATCCTGGCATCGTTCCCAAAGCTTTGGTTGATTACGGTCAGGATGTAATTCTCAACGCCGGTACTGGCATTATGGATCATCCCGATGGTGCAGCTGCTGGTGTGCAGGCATTTTTCGATGTCCTACAACGAGTTAGCAAGGGCGAATCTTTAACGCTGGAAGCCTTACCACCAGGGCCGCTGCGCCATGCTGTCGAAAAGTGGGGAAACTAGTTGTTTGGCATTGGCAACAACCAACTAAGCTGTTCCAGATTTAATTTGCATTCTGAGGGCAGGCGGGGACGCCTACCCCACAATAGTTAGACTAATTTAGAATATGCAGATTAAAACATGATTTTGTCACGGCTTTAATTTACATCAGGCGTAAATTTATTAATATTCTGATACTAGTCATAACGAAACTTGTATGCTATATTTAGAAATCGGTGAGAAAAGTTTGGCTCAGTAGCTCAGTAGGTTAGAGCGGAGGACTCATAAGCCTTAGGTCGTGTGTTCGAATCACACCTGAGCCATTATTTTTAACTACGAATATGGCGGATCAACTCAGCAACCGACCAAGCTTGAGCGATCGCACCTCTGGGTGTATGTGGTTCATCACCATCAAAAATCTCAGAAATGGAGTTTAGACAGGCGTCGGAAAGGAAGTGTTCTAGCAGGGGTTGCCAATCAAAGGGTAGGGCTTGATTTGGATGAAAACGCTGCCAAGCACGGATATAAGGCCCAATTAGCCAACTCCAAACAGTTCCTTGATGGTAAGAGCGATCGCGTTGCTCAGAGTTGCCTGTGTATTTACCCACATACGACCGATCGCTTGGATCGAGGGTGCGAAGACCATAAGGTGTAAGTAAGCGATCGGTAGCACGTTGTAATATTTGCTGCCCTTGCTGGGCAGAAAAGGCACAATGAGCGAGAGAAAGGGCTATGACTGCATTTGGGCGAATCTGAACATTGCGTCCATCGTCAGGCTCAATAGTGTCATACAAGTAAGCAAGCTGGGAATTCCAAAACTGTTGCAGTGAGGCTTTTACCTGTTGTGCTTGCTGGCTGTAACGCTGCGCTTGCTTAGCCAAACGACTCGGTTCGGTAACGATTTCTTGCTCACTTAATATTTCTGCCCATCGAGAAGCCCAACATAAAGCTGAATACCACAGAGCATTGATTTCTACTGGCTTACCGCGACGAGGTGTGACAGGCTGCCCATCAACTATAGCATCCATCCAAGTCAAGGCTACACCACGAGCATCCCAACCAATCAGCCCATCAGTAGAATCAACCTGGATATTGTAGCGCGTACCACCAATAAAAGCTTTATAAATTTGCTGTACTACTGGGTACTGCTGCGCTAAAAACTGCCAGTCTTGCGTAGCTTCTAGGTAAAGCCCTAAAGTTTCTATCCACCACAGTGCTGCATCAATACTGTTGTAAAAAGGTTCACTTTCTCCATCCGGTAATGTATTGGGAATCAGTCCGTGGCGACAGTAACACCCAAGAGTCTCTAGGAGTCCTTTCGCCAGGTCAAAGCGTTGCGGAACTAGTGTTAACCCTGGTAAAGCAATCAAGATATTGCGTCCATAATCATTGAACCAATGATAACCAGCAATGACACTAGGACCAGCTATAGAGGTTCGGTAAACGATAAACTGATCGCTTGCTCGTAGTAATTGCTGCCAAATTTGGTACTGGGCATTGGGAATTGGGCATTGGGTATTGGGTATTGAAGTAGTGATTTTTCCCATGCCCCTTGCCTCTTCTCCCCATCCAAAAATGTGAGAAAGTCGCTCTTGCTCTGCCTCGATTGCTTCTGCAAAAGTATCATCAGTGAGAACAGTTTGTAATTTGTCGGGAAAACCCACTTTTGCTTCTAGAGTCACTGCATCTCCTGGCATCAAAGCCACTGTCAAGTAACCAGGACTGTAGAGGTCTTCGCGATCGCTTAATCCTCGGCGCGTTTCTTCTGGTAAATGATAATTCCAATACCAAAATGCATCTGGTTGATAGTTTCCTCGTGTCCACCGCAAGTGCCAAGGTGTGCCAAACTGTCCTGAATTTATCGCTTGCAGGCAAACTTGCCCTTGCCCCAGCAACTGCGAGAATTGCAATCCCAGAGTTGCTTTTTGTTGGGAGTGAAAATCGCGATCGCCGATTAGCAGTCGCAACCTCAAAATCGCGACATCACTGCCTTCATAGCGGTATTGAATTAATAGGCGATGGCAAAAAGATGGGGAGATGGGGAGAACCGGAGGTGGGGAAAAAAACCTCACCCCATCACCCCCTCTCCCACTCTCCCCCTCTCCCCCTCCTAAACCGTGGGGCATCACCAATTGCCTGGTTATTTGCCAGTTGTCTTCACCCCAAACCCATTTGGGAACTGGGTTAATATCGAAATAGCGCAGTAGTTCGTAACCCGTCGGATCAATCTGACCGCTGCCCCAGAAATTCGTCCCTAATGCTATAACTTGCTTTGGTAGTTCCAGGCTAGCTTCTAAATGTGAAAGCAGCAGAGTACGCCCATAAGGTGGATTGGTTGCAGCAAACAACCAACCATGATACATACGAGTGCGAACATCTGAAAGCGTACCGCTGGCAAAACTTCCCAAGCCATTTGTGAGCAACCATTCTCTTGTATCTAAATCCAGCATTTGCTACTCAAAATCGTTATGAGTATGATATAGTCGTAACAGTTCGTAATTAATTAAGCTGTCAGGACGTGGACGGGTGAGTGTCACCTGTACACCTGTAGAAAGCGGGCAGCTAGACGCAAGTAATTTCAAGGAGAATTAGTTATGTCTACAGAAGGATGCCTCCGTGTTGGTCAAAGCGCCCCCGACTTTACAGCAACGGCTGTGGTAGATCAGGAATTCAAAACTATCAAACTTTCCGACTATCGCGGTAAGTATGTTGTTTTGTTTTTCTATCCCCTAGACTTTACCTTTGTTTGCCCAACTGAAATCACAGCCTTTAGCGATCGCTACGAAGAATTTAAAAAAGTTAACACAGAAATCCTGGGTGTATCCGTTGATAGCGAGTTTTCACACTTAGCATGGATTCAGACCGATCGCAAGTCTGGGGGTGTCGGCGATCTTAACTATCCTCTGGTTTCCGACATTAAGAAAGAAATTAGCACCGCTTACAACGTTCTCGATCCAGCAGCTGGTATTGCCTTGCGTGGTCTGTTTATCATCGACAAAGATGGTATCATCCAACACGCGACAATCAACAACCTAGCGTTTGGTCGCAACGTTGATGAGACTCTGCGGACACTGCAAGCTATTCAGTACGTGCAGTCTCACCCCGATGAAGTTTGCCCAGCTGGTTGGCAACCTGGTGACAAGACAATGGTTCCCGATCCTGTCAAGTCCAAAGTTTATTTCGCTGCTGTCTAGACTATAGTTAGTCAGGCTGAATTGACCGAATCAGGCAGGGAAATTAAAGGTTAAAGGAGCAAGGTTTCCCAATTCCTTTGTCCCTGCCTCTTTATTCCTAATTTTTTGTTAAAGTTTTGTCAGTCAGAGTTGATTTATAAAGTAAATCTTAAGTAGGGGAGCCAGTGCGGTGGTGAGGTAGCGCGGTCTTGGGGGTTCCCCCCATGTAGACGCGCGCAGCGCGGCTTCGGTGCAGGGTACGACTGCCGAAAGGGTTAAGAGGCATAAAGGAGCCACTGCGCCCTTGGGGGTTCCCGCCGTTGTAGCACGTGGCGTCACCTGGTGTTGTGTCACGGCTTTAGCCTGACGCACCATGTTATATAGCGGTGCGTTAGGCGCTTTGATCGTGTTTTTCGTGACAAATCATTTCAAAATATGCGCCTAACACAACGGCAATAAAGCGGGAGGAAAATCCACACCGATGACAGCCTCCCCTACAGTAAATTTTATTTTTACTTTATAAATGACCTCTTACATCTTTTAGGGAATGAAACAGCCCTGCCCTTAAAAAGGGGGGAAAATTACTTTAAAGTCTCCCTTTCCAAAGGGGTTTTAGGAGGATCTGAAAATCTGGGATGACGTGACGAGTAGTTTGAAAACAGACCCTAGTCTAACTTATATTTTTTAATTTTGAATTCTTCACGTCATCTGTCGCACCATCAAATCAGCAAACAACCCCTCAACGTCAGCTAATTCCTCAAATTTAGCTGTCCTTACAATTTGGAATGTTTGGATATCTCGCCAGAGGAAGTAGTTACTGCTGGCTTGGATTTGTTGGAGACGCTTAGGGTCTAGCAACTGACATAATTTCATTCAGGTCACAATTGCGAATTGTTTTGGTCAGCAAGCGTTTTGAATTCGATCGCATCATGACTGCAAAACAGGCGCACATCACTACTGTGTGAGAGCGATAACGCACGTAAGCGTTCTTGATTGTGGAGTCGAGCCTTGCGATCTACTTCCATCAACCATTGGTAAGCACGCAGACCTGGAGTACAGCGTGGTTTGGCGGTGTTCATTTCGTGCCGATAAAAGTAGGCATCGCCCGCATGTAGGAGCCAACCTTGCGGTGTTTCAATGGCAATGCCAGCATGACCGTGCGTATGACCAGTAAGCGGAATAAGAAGAATCTCAGGTGGCAGTCCTTCGAGGTCACGCACTGCCTCGAAACCGAACCAAGGTTCGCCCCCTGGCGAATAATACTTCCATTGTTTAACTTCATCCCACTGAAGAGGACGATAACGTTGCGATGAGATGAAGCCACGCCGTTTCTGTGCTGCCTCAACTTCAGCCTGCATCACATGCACAGTTGCCTCTGGGAAATCCTCCAATCCACCCGCATGATCAAAATCAAGGTGGGTAAGCACTATGTGGCGTACATCACTTTTGTCAAAGCCAAGCTGCTTAATCTGAGCAAGCGCTGTGTATTTTTGTTCAAACTTGATGCGATTCAAATTCATGAAGAACGGGCTGAGTCTTGATAATGGTGCTTTGACATCGCGCTCTCCAAAGCCAGTATCAATGAGAATGAGTCCCTGATTGGTCTCAACGAGCAGACAGTGGCAGACAAGGCTGGCTGTTAGCCCACGACTAAAGCCATCGAAGAACGCCCCGCCAATCGGACACATACAACCGCAATTTAGATGATGAATACGCATGAATGATTTTCCCCTGGTATCAATCTCTTTTAAAGACAAAAGGGTAGGGCAAATCATCATACCCTGGTGTGAAAAAATTTATAGATGACAAATATTCGCTTATATTTTAGGGGTTGCTGAATAAGAGTATAAATTATATTTTTATTGACCTTTGTGTGAAGCTAAAAAAATAATTCATATTAGCGGTATTTATTAATATAACTGCACGAGGTGGAGTCAAATCTATTCCTAACAACTTGCTGTACCGAATTATGGTATTTTCGTCGATCAAACCGTGAAGTAGTTCATAGATAAATTTATCCTTCAATTGATGTTGATTGAGCAATGTATCAATCACTGTAGTTTGATTGATTACTAGTTTTATTAGTTTCTGCACTAAAGAGAAGAAATTTCTTCACCATTGTCAGATTTGCAAACAATAACTTCACCGAATTGTGTATTAAATAATAAAGGAACTCGCAAGTAATTATTCGTAATTTTTTCTGAATGTAGTTGAAGGAATAGTTAATAAAATCGGGGTTGCTACCAGCAATTACATAAGCATTTTGATCTAAGACAAATACTTCCGCACATAATAGCTGTGCCACCATTTCTGCAATTATTGTAGCAACTTGTTTATACTGTGTAATTGATATACAGATAACTAAACTTTCAATAGAAAAGCATCTTTCTAAAGTTGTAATTGGCGCAGGGCAAACACACCTTAAAGTAGCGTGCGACTCGTTTGTGAGCTAATACATAACTCAGAGAGTGTACTTCCGAAGTGAAGGAAACTGGTATTAATTATGGAAGAGACAACAAAACCCCTTCTAAATGAGGAAATTGGTACGAACTTTTGTGCTCAACAAATTTTTGCAACGCAACCATTTCTGCTTCTTTGGGTAGAGGTCATGACAGCAAGTCCATATGGTATATTTCAACATCAACTATCGCAGATGCTATAGTCCGACCATTTATAGCAATCAAAGGTATCCACGTTCATGCGTGTAATCGAACAAAAAGAGCTTGCAGAGTTGGTTCGTGAAACTCGGCAACGCCTTGAACTCTCACAGACCAAGTTTGCAGCTAAACTAGGAGTTTCGTTCCATAGTGTTAATCGATGGGAGAACGGACGGACAAAGCCTTTACCACTGGCGTTGAAACAAATTGAAGCACTACTGCACTCCTTGGGCGATCGCGGTGAAGACTTACTAGCCAAGTATTTTTCATCCGAGAGGAGTTGAGATTGTGCCCCCTGATGTGAAGAAGACAGCGGTTTTTTTCCACGGGCAACTGTTTGTAGTCGCTCACAGCACGATGTGCTATTTATCGTTACCTAAATTCCAGCAGGAGGAACGATAATGGCACTCCGGTTTCTCTTGCTTGAAGACAATCCCCTAGATGCAGATGTAATTAAAGCCACCCTGCTTGATGGCGGCATTGACTGTGAATTGCTGATAGTAAAAACCCGCTCCAACTTTGTGACGGCACTGGAGAATGATGTATTTGACCTGATTCTAGCCGATTATGCACTACCGGAATTTGATGGCCTGGCTGCTCTGGAAATTGCCCGCAACCTCTGTTCGGAAGCTCCCTTTATTTTTGTTACTGCCAGTTTGGGCGAGGAGTTGGCGATCGAAACGCTCAAGCGTGGAGCCACGGATTATGTGTTGAAGCAACGGCTAGGGCGACTAGTGCCATCCGTGCAACGGGCACTGCGAGAAACCCAAGAACGCCGGAAACGCAAACGGGCGGAACTCATGCTAGTCGAGCAGAAGCGACTGCTTTTGTTAATTGCTTCAGGACACCCGCTCTCTGAATGCCTTACAGCCACATGTGCTTCAGTATCTGGGCTTAATCCAGGTACACGCGCCTGCTTCCTGCTGAGCGATGCCCAGCGACGGACGTTTAAGAGTTCCATCACCCCAGATTTTCCACCGTCGTTTGGGCAAGGACTCAAGGATGCTCCAATTAACGATTTATGCATTGGAACCTGCGGCGAGGCAGTGTATCGGGGTGAGCCGATTACCTGCGCCGACATTGCCAACGACGATCGCTGGTCTATTGAATGGCGAAATTTATGTGTGACTCACGGCATTTTGGCGTGTCATTCCCAGCCGGTGATAGGCGTGGATGGTCTACCCCTTGGATCGCTGATGCTTTGCTTTGACCAAGCACGGATGCCGACTGATTGGGAGTACCAACTGGCAGATTTTGCCACCCAAGTTGCCAGCATCGTGTTTGAGCGCGATCGCTCTAATTTTGCCCTGCGCGAATCCGAAGCAAAATACCGCAAGTTGTTTGAGTCGATCGACGAAGGCTTCTGCATCTGCGAAATGCTGTTTGACGAAAACGGTGAACCAACTGATTATCGGTTTGTTGAAGTTAATCCGGTCTTTGAAAGGCTAACGGGACTCCAACAAGCAACGGGTAAAACGGCGCGAGAACTTGTCCCCAATCTTGAAGACCATTGGTTTGAGATTTACGGCAGAGTCGTGCTGACAGGCGAACCGATTCGGTTTGAGGATCAATCGTTCGCCATGAACAATCGTTGGTTTGATGTCAACGCTTTTTGCGTCGATGACCCGCAAAGCCACAAGTTCGCCATCCTGTTCACCAATATCAGCGATCGCAAACAGGTTGAACGAGAACGGGAGCGATTTCTCGCTGTTGGTTCAGATTTGCAAGTGATCGCTGGTATCAATGGTTATTTCCAATGGGTCAGCCAGACCTTTGAACGAACACTCGGCTGGACAAGCGACGAAATAACATCCCGTCCCTGGACTGATTTTGTCCACCCGGACGACATTAGCGCATCTGTTTCGCAAGCCAATAGTCTGTTCTTGGGTAACGAAACTTCTGCGTTTGAAAACCGTTATCGACACAAAGATGGCTCCTACCGTTGGTTGCTCTGGAAAGCACAGGCGTATCTAGAAGAACAGGTAATTTACGGGGTTGCCGTTGACATCACTGATCGCAAAATTGCCGAAGCCGCTTTACGAGAGAGTGAAGAACAACTCAGGCTGGCTTCGTTAGGCGCAAATCTTGGCATGTGGTATTGGGATGTAAAAACTGACACACTGACCTGGACAGACCAAGCAAAAGCGATATTTGGTTTACCTACCGATACAGAAATGTCGATGCAGGTGTTTTTGTCGGCGGTGCATCCAGACGATCGCCAGTTCGTTGAGACGGTCGTTAGCGAGTTGCAAGCGGGTCAGATGTATACGGAAATTGAGTACCGAACGCTGTGGGCAGATGGCACAGTCCGTTGGATTTTAGCCAGGGGTGATTCTGCCTACAATACCGATGGAACTCTGATTGCGACGCGGGGTGTATTGATGGACATCACCGATCGCAAAATTGCCGAAGCCGAAAGGAAGCAGCTTAACCAGCAACTGACGGATCGCGTTAACGAGCTACAAACCCTGTTTAATTTACTCCCCATTGGTGTGGCGATCGCTG
Source organism: Fischerella sp. PCC 9605 (assembly GCF_000517105.1). GTDB lineage: Bacteria > Cyanobacteriota > Cyanobacteriia > Cyanobacteriales > Nostocaceae > PCC9605. The sequence goes on from NZ_KI912148.1 coordinate 2,057,451, forward strand.
AAGACTCAGAGTGCAGAATGATTCGCGCCAACCCCCATATGTCTGAACTGATCAGAGTGCCTGTGGAGGTAAATGCCTCTCATAGCGCTCCTACCGACGAACGCCCACTTTACCGCCTATGCCGGGAGGGTCAAGAGATCCCCGTCGAAGCCTTGCCCATGCAGTATGCGGCAATCCACAATACAGCGGTGAGGGATGAAGTCATCGATCTGGTGCATCCAGACGGCACAATGGTCAAACTGCTCTGTTATGCCTCGCCACTATTGGATGGACAAGGCAGGGTAAGAGGCGCTCTGGGGGCATTTGTTGATATTACTCAGCGCGTCCTAGATGAAGCCACCTTGCGTGAGAGTGAGGAACGGCTGAAAATTGCTCTCGCTACGGGCAAGCTTGGCTCTTGGCAACTCGATTTGGTGACAGGAGTACTCGATAGCTCCGATCGGTGTAAAGCAAACTTTGGCTTGTCCCCAGAGGCGGAATTGTCCTACGAGCGGCTATTTGAGTTAATTCATCCCGATGATCGCCTGTATGTTCAAAAGACGGTTGCAATTGCGATCGCACAACGAATTGATTATAATGCCGAGTATCGCACCATTTGGTTAGACGGCAGCGTTCACTGGATTATTGCACGAGGTCGAGCGCTCTACGATGCCAACGGTCAACCGCTGCGCATGATCGGCGTAACTCTCGATATTACTGATCGCAAACAGACAGAAGAAGCGCTCCGGCAAAGCGAAGAACAGCTACGATTGGCTTGTGAAGGAGCAAATTTAGGGCTATGGCATTGGGATGTGCAAAGTGACACATTGACCTGGACGGATCAATGTAAAGCGCTATTCGGTCTGCCAAGGGATACCGAAATGTCCTATCAGGTTTTCTTGGACACCCTACATCCAGAGGATCGTCAGCGAATCCACGAAATGCGACCCCTGCTAGAGAGCGGGCAACTGGTTCGTCATGAAATTGAGTATCGAACAGTTTGGCCCGATGGTACAGTACATTGGATTGCTGCGAGGGGAAATGCTACTTATGATGCTGACGGAAAACCAATCTCCAGCATGGGAGTCGCATTTGACATTAGCGATCGCAAATTTGCTGAGATAGCATTGAGCCAAAGTGAAGCTCGCTTCCGCCGCACTTTTGAGTGTAATATGGTGCCAATGGGCATCTGGACTCGCTCAGGCGGCATATTGCAAGCCAATGATGCCTTGCTTGATCTAGTCGGTTACACCCGACAGGAACTAGAAGCGGGACAGATTAACTGGCAGACAATCACCCCGCCCGAATGGTTGCCGTTGGACGAGCGATCCTTGGCAGAGATTGCAACCAGAGGCTTGAGCGCTCCGTTTGAAAAAGAATACATCCACAAAAATGGGCATCGAATTCCGATTTTCATCGGAGGGGCATCCTTCCTGGACGATGCAGAAAGCGGGATATTTTTTGCCATCGACCTAAGCGATCGCAAATGCCGCGAACGAAACACAGAATTTCTGGCCGACATTAGCCAAGATTTAACTCGTTCAATTACCATCAACGAGATTTTTGAAAGCATCGGTGGGAAAATGTGTCGTTACTTCGACTTTTCGATTCTGATGTTCTCTGAAATCAACGACACAGCACAGGAAGCGCGGGTAATTTACAACAACCACAACCCGGACGTAAAAGACGCACTCGGCGAACATCGGCTGGCCGATTATTTAAGCGACAGCCAGATCGAACAACTTAAAGCAGGTAAAGTGGTCGCCATTAATGATGTCGGCGCTTTGGACATCGAAGGAGGTGACGGAGCGTATCAACCGTTCCAGGTTCGCTCGACGCTGATCGCGCCCTATGTCAGCAACGGACAGTTAAAGTTCATTTTTTCGGGAAATCGTAACACAACATCGCGCTGGCGTCAAGACGAGATAGAACTTGTGCAAGAACTCGCGGCGCGTATCTGGATACGAATTGAACGCGCCCGCGCCGAAGAAAATCTGCGGCGCAGCGAAGAAGAATTTCGTACCATCGCTAACGCCGCACCGGCGTTAGTTTGGGTTAGCTCACCGAGCGGCGAAATCATCTTTTTTAACGATCGCTGGTATGAGTTCACTGGACAAACTGAGGCACAAGCCGTTGGTTACGGTTGGGCCCAAACAATGCACCCAGAGGATGCAGCGCGAATTTTACCCTATTGGGAACGCTGTCAGCAGACAGGCGAAACTTACGAGGGCGAAGTGCGCTATCGTCGTCACGACGGCGAATATCGCTGGCACGCTTTCCGCGCCTTGCCACGCTGTGATCCAAATGGACAAATTGAGGCTTGGTATGGTCTTAGTATTGACATCAGCGATCGCAAAATTGCGGAAGCAGCCCTGCGAGAAAGTGAACGGCGCTTCCGTCGCTTGGTGGAATCGAATATGTTTGGCGTTGCTTTTGGTGGCTTTACTGGAAGCTTTCACTATGTCAATGATTACTTTCTCAAGATGGTGGGCTACACTCGTGAGTCAATTGAAACAGGGCAAGTTCGATGGATGGATATTACCCCAACCGAGTTTCTGCCTCTAGATGAAAAAGCCGCAGTAGAACTGAGAACCAAGGGGGTAGCAACTCCCTTTGAGAAAGAATATATTCGCAAAGATGGAACTCGTGTGCCCATTCTCATCGGGGCGGCACTGCTTCAAGAACCCTACGAGCAACAGCAAGAAATTATTGCTTTCTACTTAGACTTGACAGAGCGTAAACAGGCAGAAGCAGCACTGCGCGAACGAGAACAGCGCCTCAATCTGGCAACAAGTGCCGCCAAACTGGGAGTATTCGAGTGGAATGTCGAGGCTGATGTTGCCATCTGGGAAAATCCACAGATGTACGAAATTTTTGGGCATACTCCCGAAGACGGCACATTGAACAAAGTACAGTTTATGGACGTGATTCATCCTGAAGACAGGGAAGCGTTTGAACTGTGTTTAGTTGAGGGCATGAGATCCAATACTCTCTTTCATGCAATCTGCCGCATTCGTCGGCGCAATGATAGTCAGTGGCGCTGGGTTGAGTTCAATGGGCAATTTGAACGTGTATTGGATGGCACGCCGGTACGTTTGGTTGGTGTGTTGGCTGACATTAGCGATCGCAAACAAGTCGAAGCCGAACGCGAACAACTTCTCCAACAATTGGAAGCGAGTTTGGGACAACTAGAAGCCGTTATTAATAGCATGACAGAGGGTTTGGTAATCGCTGATCCGCAGGGCAATATTCTGACATTTAATCCGGCAGCGCTGGCGATGCATGGATACGACAGTGTGGAGCAAGTACGACGGCACTTAAACTCGTTTCCTGGCACAATTGAGGTGCATGATTTGCAGGGAAACTTCATCCCGATGGAGCAGTGGCCCATCTCCAGAGCATTGCAGGGTGAAACATTTTCCAACTGTGAAATTCAGATTCATCGCCGCGACACGGGTAAAATCTGGTTTGGCAACTACGGCGGTACGCCCGTTCGTGACAAGCAAGGACAGGTGATTCTGGCGATGGTTACAATCCGCGACGTGACTGAACAAAGACAGGCTCAAGCTGCGATCGCCCGCAGTTTGGCGGCTGAGCAAGCGGCTCGTGCAGAGGCTGAGACGGCAAATCGAATTAAAGATGAATTTTTGGCAGTGTTGTCTCATGAGTTGCGATCGCCTCTTAACCCAATTCTGGGCTGGGCAAAGCTCCTGCAAAGCCGGACATTTACCCCGGACAAAACAGCCCAAGCCTTAGCGACAATTGAACGCAATGCCAAACTACAAGCCCAACTGATTGAGGATCTCCTCGATGTCTCGCGGATTCTGCGCGGCAAGATGGTACTGGATATTGGTCCGGTCAATTTGGTAACAACCATTGAAGCCGCGATTGAAACCGTGCGTTTAGCCGCAGAAAACAAAAGCATTCAAATTCAAACCAGGCTCGATGCCCATGTGGGAACTGTATCCGGTGATTCTGCCCGCCTCCAGCAAATTATCTGGAACTTGCTGACGAATGCGGTCAAGTTTACGCCCCAGGGTGGGCAAGTAGAAGTGAGGCTTGATCGCGTGAATAGTTTTGCTCAGATCCAGGTAAAAGATACGGGCAAAGGCATCAGTCCTGAATTTTTGCCCTATGTGTTTGACTATTTTCGTCAGGAAGATGGGGCGATTACCCGAAAATTTGGTGGACTGGGGTTAGGACTGGCGATCGTCCGGCATCTGACCGAGCAACACGGCGGCACGATCCAGGTTGACAGTCCGGGGGAAGGGCTGGGCGCAACTTTCACTCTTCGCCTACCGTTGCCAACCCTCATCTCAAAAACAGTCCAGGAGCATTCTTTTGGGACTGAAACCTTTGATTTAAGCCAGTTGAAAATTCTGGTTGTGGATGATGAAGCAGATATGCGCGAACTGATGCTAACGCTTCTGGAAGCCTATGGAGCGCAGGTGAGCGTGGCTGCATCCGCGCCTGAAGCTCTCTTGATTTTGGAGCAAAACCAGCCAGATTTGTTAATCAGTGATATTGGGATGCCAGAGATGGATGGTTATATGCTAATGCAGCAGGTGAGAAGCTTACCTCCTCATCAGGGAGGGCAAATTAAAGCGATCGCGCTCACCGCTTACGCTGGGGAGTTAGATCAGCGACAAGCGCTAACCGTAGGATTTCACAAGCATATTCCTAAACCTGTAGAACCAGAGACATTGATCCGAGCGATCGCAGACTTAGTACAACAAGTTGGAGGTTAAGCGAAATCATAATGCGCTCTTGGTTCCGTCACCGACACTTATCCAGCCTTCAGCTTCGCCTGGTGTTGCTCGTCCTCCTGGCAGTGATTCCGGCATTGGGGCTGATTTTTTACACTGCTGCGGCTCAACGACGGAGTGCGACAATAGACGCACAGGAGAATCTGTTGCGCCTCGTGAAAGTGGCAGCTGCCAATCAACGTCAAGCAGCGGCGACCTGTCTACTTACGTTAACTCGTTAAATATGAGAGAAACGCATTAGCCACAATCGCTACTTGAGTGCGATCGCGCAAATTCAGACGAGTTAGAATGTGCGAGATATGGTTTCTCACCGTTCCTTCTGAAAGAAAGAGTGCCTCAGCAATTTCCCGATTGCTAGAACCTGCTGCAATCATTTGTAAAACCTGCCGTTCCCTGGATGTAAGTTCTGCAAATCCTGGTGGGAGTTCCTGGGATTGTGCTGGTTCTGGGGAGGCTGTGGTGGCAGCGATTTTTTCCAGAATCCCAGGGCCAAACTGAGTGTAGCCTTTATCGATACTGCGAATCGCTTCCGCCAGTTCCTCTAAAGGGGTATCTTTCAACAAATATCCCTTTGCTCCAAAGCGGATGGCTTCTGCAACGTACTTGGCATCACCAAAGGTGGTAAGTACTAAAATTTTAATGCCCGGAAACTGCTGACAGAGTTGTTGAGTAGCAGTGACACCATCCATGACTGGCATCCGAATGTCCATCAGAACAATATCTGGTGGCTGAGATATGAGGTGCAGTGTTTTAACTAAGTCAATGGCTTGTTGACCGTTACTGGCCTCTCCAACCACTTGAAAGTCGGGTTTGATTTCTAATAGGGTTTTCAAACCCCGTCGTACAACCTCTTGATCTTCGACTAGTAGAACCTGAATCATGCCGTCACCCTGGGAAATCTGGCTGTAATTCTACAACCATTCCCAAGTTCGCTGGTGATTTCTAGTTGTCCGCCTACTGCCAAGACTCGTTCGCGCACTCCTTGCAGTCCAAAGCCAGTCTGGTTGCCATCAATACAGAAGCCCCTGCCGTTATCTTGCAGTGTGAGCGACAGTTCAGTAGGTGTAGTTTGGATCTGCAACTGAATGGCTGTTGCATCTGCATGTTTACTAATATTTGTCAACCCTTCCTGAACAATGCGATACACAACCGTATTTACCGAGTTAGAGAAGGGCAGGGAGAGATCGATATAACATTCGGGTGCAATTCCCGTGATGTGGTGAAAATCTTGGGTAAGAGCAGCGATCGCCTTCTCCAACAACTGACCTTGTAAGGGGTCTGGGCGTATATGTGCAACGGATTTGCGAACGGCATTCAATGCCTCAGATCCTAATTGTTTCGCTTCAAATAGAAACTCATAAGCGCGATCGAGATCCACATTCCAAAGCTTAAGCGCTGTTTCCATTTGAATGTTTAGCCCAACTAAGGAGTGTCCCAGCGAATCATGAATATCGCGAGCAATGCGATTGCGTTCTTCTAATGCAGTCATTTCTTCAATGCGCTGGTTGAGTTCACGTTCCTGCGCCAGTGCCCTGCGGAGTTCGGCTTCTGCCTGCTGCAAACGGTCATTTTGAGTTTGTAATGTCGCTCGCATTTGACGCAAGGAGAGTTGTGTTTCAATGCGGGCGAAGACTTCCTCTTCTTGAAAAGGTTTGGTGATGTAATCGACACCCCCAACAGAAAAAGCTTTGACTTTATCCAAAACTTCATTCAGCGCACTGATGAAGATGATGGGAATATCCTGGGTGAGCGGATTCGCCTTCAGATGTTGGCAGACATCGTAGCCGTTCATATCGGGCATGTTGATATCCAACAGAATAAGATCCGGTGGCTGTGCTTGCGCTCCCATAAGTGCGGTTGAACCATTCATCACTGCCCGCACGTCATAGCTGCGCTCGGTCAACATGGCGGACAACAACCGCAGGTTGTCCGGCTTGTCATCAACGATGAGAATATCTCCTTTGGACTGACCGGAATTCATGTTGAACACTTCGCGGCAATCCCCTCCCTCAGCTTCAGCTCTTAGGGGTATCACCCTCGACTGTGGGATTGGATGTATTCCTCAAGAATCTTAAGAGGTGCGCCTCCAGCGGAGCGAATATAAAGTTGGTCGCCCCACAGTCCCTTGCTCCAATTTTTAAAGTGAGGTCTTAACTCAGATTCAAATTCTTTGCGAAGAATACGGCTTGTTGCAGATTTGATTGACCCCAATAACGTTGAGATGTTGTTGCTTGGGTGGATGTCTAACAGCAAGTGGATGTGATTACTCTCACCCTTGCATTCCAGCAAAATACACTTGTTCTTTACCAACACATTGGCTGCAACCTCTTGGAAGCGTTCAGCCATTTTTTGTGTCAGGCATTCTCGACGGTAAGCCGTGACAAAGTAGGTGTGCAACTGGATAGAGAAAACGCAGTGTGCTCCTTTACGATAAATGGTTGTCATCCGTTCGACTGATTGATATAATCTCCTCATGGTAACAACACGGCGTATCACATTCAAGCTCTATCCAAATCGTCAGCAAGAGAAGACACTTCACTACTGGCGGAAGCTTCACTGTGCTTTGTATAACGCTGCTGTGTATAACAGAAAGACCCAATATCAAAAGTTTGGTCACTCTGTTAATTACCTAGAACAACAAAACTGTCTACCCGAATTCAAGGAAGTATGGACAGAGTATAAGCCGTTGGGTTCTCATGCTCTGCAAGCTACTTTAAAGCGGGTAGACTTTGCATTTTCGAGATTTTTTAAAGGCTTAGGAGGATACCCAAAATTTAAAGCGTCCTGTCGCTATNGGGGATGNACTTACCNATGCAAGGCAGGTTGGAAATCTGAGACAGATGGGAAAAACGGGCATCTGAATATTACCAACCTGGGTAAGATTCAAATGCGAGGAAAGGCAAGAAATTGGGGGCTTCCAACAACTTGCACCATCATGTTCCGCAATGGCGCATGGTTTGCTTCCATCACTGTTCAATGCAGCCCTAGTCGCGAGACGGGAGCCGAGTCTGTTGGTATCGACTTAGGCTGTAAAGATGCTGTCACTCTTTCTACTGGCGAGAAGATAGCTAAACCTGACTTCATCAAAGAAGGACAACAGAAAGTTAAGGTAGCATCTAAAAAATTGCGACGTAAGCGTTCACCATTACGAAACAAAAAGGTAAAAGGCTCACGGCGCTGGAAACGTGAACGGCAAAAAGCTTCAAAGCTTCAGAGGAAAGTAGCAAGACAAACAGAAGATTGGTTGCACAAAACTACCAGCAACATAGTTAGCGGTAATAGCCTAGTTGCGGGTGAGAAGTTAAACGTTAAGGGGATGACAGCCAAAGCTAAGAAAGGGAAGCCCAAAGCCCAAAAAGCAGGGATTAACCGTTCCATCTTAGATGTTGGCTTCGGCATGATTGGACAAATGCTTGAGTATAAATTAGCTGAGGCAGGTGGCTTCTATGTAGAGTCTCCGACTCAAACACTCAAGCCAACTCAACGCTGTAGTAAATGTTGGGAATTAACGCCTAAAACATTAGCTGACAGAGTTCACTTTTGTTCTAATCCTAGCTGCAACCACACCGAAGATAGAGACGTTAATGCCGCTCAAGTCAATATCGNTTGGGCAANNGGGCAGGAACTGTCCTCTATACACGCGGAGTCGCCTAGCTCTACCCCATGCGGAAGTATGCGGCAACTAGGGGCGTTGAGGCGTGAGAAACTCCGGGTTCAGCGAAGCAACCCGGAGTAGTTCATTTCGCTCTAGTTCTGCCAACTCGTTCACAATTGGATCGTAGTAGGGCAGCAATTCTAACCTCGTCTGTAAAACGTGTTGATTGATGCGGGCATCGAGTTCTTGAATTTGACGTAAATTGCTGATATAAAGCAGATGTTGCTCGGAGTCAACAGCTTGTGATTTAGGCCACAAAAACAACAACAGCAACACTGCCCCTGTTGGCAGCAGATAACCGCTCACAGCAGTTAGGAATTTACCAAGACGTAGACGTGCAGGTAATAACATTTTGGGGGGAGTGGAGGAGTGGAGGAGTGGGGGAGTGGGGGAGTGGGAGAGAAAATAATTCAAAATTCAAAACTAAGAATCTTTTTGAATGCGTGACTTTTGACTTGTTACGCCACTAACTACTAACCACTAACCACTAACTACTAACTACTTTAGATTCGACACTGGATGTTCTCTCGTCAGTGTCGCGAGGAACTGGGCAATCAAGTCGGTGTCTTTGTCAGAGAGCGATCGCCCCAACTGGTATTTTGCCATCACTGTAATTGCCTTCTCTAATGTCTTAGCTGTGCCATCGTGAAAGTAGGGTGCTGTTAGTGCAACATTGCGGAGGCTGGGCACTCGAAAGACAAACATATCTGCCTCAGCCTGGGTGACGTTATAGCGTCCTAAATCGGCTTTCGTAACATTGCCGCGATCGCGAAAGTAATCGCCCATAATGCCGAATTTTTGGAAGAGATTGCCTCCCACATTCATCCCTTGATGACAGCTGACGCAGCCGTAAGCTTTAAACAGTCGATAGCCCTCTTTTTCTGTGCTAGTGAGGGCCCCTTTATTCCCGCGCAAGTACCGATCAAAGCGCGAGTTGGGAGTATATAGCGATCGCACATAGGTGGCGATCGCATCCTTGACGTTTGCTGCGGTCAATCCATCGGCATAGTTTTGAGTAAAGGCCTGTGTATATTCGGTCGCTTGTTGCAATTTTTGCATCAAAAGCTGCCATTGGATTCCCATGAGTGTGGGATTTTGGATCACTTCTTCTGTAAGGTTTTCCAGTGTCTTAAATCTGCCATTCCAATTGAAGCGGGCATTAAATGCTGCATTGTAAACGGTTGGTGCATTAATGTTACCAATTGCACCGTTGACTCCTATCGAAAAAGCCTTGTCATCCGCTCCTCCTTTGCTGAGATGATGGCAACTAAGACAGGAAATTCGATTATCTGCCGAAAGACGCAGATCGCCAAAAAGTTTCTTGCCTAAAGCAACCTTGTTTTGATTGAGGTAAATCTTCTGCGGAATCGGTTGAATTGGCTCGTCTACTGAAATAATTTCTTGCTGCCTTTGGACAGTTACAGTCATCTGTTTGGGGGTTTGGATTTGCTGCCACCAAATTGCAGCCAATATTGCCAGGATTACCAATGCAACCAGAGACACCTGTCGTAAAATCCGTCGATTGAGCAACGAGAATTTCATAGGACGTTTCTGATACATTTGCTTTTTCCAATTGAGTACATACAGCATTCCTGAATCAATTAGGATTAGGTTATTCCAGGAGCAGGCAACTTGATTACTCATGGGATTGCTCGCAAACTAAGCTCGACTTTATCCATTTTTACGAAACGCTCAAGCTAACGCTAAAACCTTTGTAGGGCGGTAATTTGACTTTTTCTCATTTTGCTCCCTAAGTTACTAATGCTCACAACTATTTCAGTGCCTCAACGTCGGCTAGTGCTTAGCCGCTCTGTCCGATCGGTCGAACGATAATCTCGTTGACATCCACATCTTCTGGCTGCTCGATCGCAAAAGCAATGGCACGGGCGATCGCATCGGCTGGAATAATTGCCTCGCGGAATCCCTCCACCCACTGCGCCGCTTCAGCATCGGTGGTAGTGCTGGCGAGTTCAGATTGGGTCGTTCCGGGCGAAATCACCGTGACTCGGATATCCGTCGATTCTTGCCGCAGTCCCTCGGAGATTGCCCAGACTGCAAACTTGGTGGCACAGTAAACAGCAGCATTGGGAAAAACGGTATGTCCGCCGATCGAGGATAGATTCACAAACTGTCCCGATTGTTGCTGCTTGAAGATGGGCAGGGCAGCAGCAATGCCGTGGAGTACGCCACGAATGTTCACATCAATCGTGCGGTTCCATTCATCGATCTTCAACACCTCTAGCTTAGAGAGCGGCATTACGCCTGCATTGTTCACCATCACATCAAGGCGACCAAACCGATCTTTTGCAAACTCTACAAAGGCTTGCATCTGTTCGAGGCTAGTCACATCAAGGGCGCGATATTCTGCTACGCCGCCTTTGTCGCGGATTTCGGATGCGATCGCTTCGAGTCGCTCGGTGCGCCGTGCCCCCAACACAACCCGTAAACCCTTGTGAGCGAGTAATTTAGCGGTGGCTTCACCAATGCCGTCTGCTTCACTTGTTAGATCTGAATGGACATATCAGCATTCAGCGCCAGTCTCGCGAATTAGCCTGGCAGTTTCTTACATAGCTGCATCACGTCTGCCTGAGAATACTACTGTTGCTCCGGCAGCACCCAGGGCGATCGCGCCCGGATTGAGTAAGCAGACTCAGCTCAGACCGCTCTGACTAAGGGCTGCCTCGGCAGCAATCCGATCGTCACCAGCATTGTGCACCACAATATCGATATGTCCATACAGTTCTTTAGTCTTGGCAAAGAGCGCTTCTATCTCTGCCAATTTGGACATGTCGCCACCAAGAGCGATCGCCTCACCTCCAGCTTGCTCAATTTCTTCAACAACTGCTTGAGCTTTAGCGACCTGTGAAGCATAGTTCACGATCGCGGTTGCCCCTGCCGTAGCCAGAGTGAGAGCGATAGCCCGACCAATGCCGCGAGAAGTACCAGTGATAATAGCAACCTTTCCTTTAAGACTCATAGCTCAAACATCTCCTGGATTTCAAACATGTGTTAGATTCCACTCAATCTGTTTTGGGTAGTGTTTTAGATGTTTTGGTTAAGACTCCTGAAACGTTCAACATGTAAACCCAAGAGGCAAAGAGCAACAAATCTAGAACACCACCGTTCTATCTACCTGAAGCGTACTGAGTTCTGATGCTTGACTTCTTTCAGATTCTTATGGCAGTTTGTCAGATTCTTATGGGGTTAGCGAATCTGCTTGGGTGTCATTCCGATGAATCGCTTAAACTGCTGCGTCAAATGACTTTGGCTGGAGAAACCTACTTGTAAGGCAATGTCTGCGATCGCCAAAGCAGCATGACGATCAAGACACTAAACCATGAAACCGCGATCTGCGCTTATCCTAGCCCAGAGGCTTCGCCATCACAGCAGCGCTTCGCGATCGACAAATGTGAAGAACTGGCGGCACTGGTCGCTCGGCACACTGACGGTAAGGGAGGCGGTGCCCATGCGACCGCGATCGATCCCTTAGTCTTCGTGCGAAAAGACGATACTTGCACAGAAATACAGGAGTTCTGCGAAGCGCTTCTCGCCATTGTGGTGCAGGGCAAAAAAAAGTGTCGATCGATGAGGAAACCTTTCACTATGGCATCGCTATGCGCGTTCTGGACTCTAATAATGAAATCAAGCACTTGCAATGTTTTTTAAAAGTTGAATGCGATGATTGCGATCGCTCACCCAAACAAAAAACCCCGGCATTAAGTACCGAGGGAATTAGGAGAAATCCAAATGTCGATGAGATATATAGCCAGAAGCAGAAAATCTTAGCTAACACTAAAAGCAACCAAAACTAGAGTAGTGACAATTAAAGTAGCAAAAATACCTTGGATAACGTATTTGCGTTGTTGCCAAATTGCAGGGTACTCAGCATAGTACATCTTGGGTTCAGCTGCATAGTTGTTGAGAACGCCGTCTTCGTTAACTGTTGTATACATAGCTTGTTTCCTCTATTTGTTGAATTATGTAAATAAATATAACAATATTGTTACGAAAGGTCAACATCACTTGACAACAAAGGGCTGATAACGTTAATAAGACTCACTTATCAAGAATGAGGGAGTCAGGCGATCGCTCCCCACACAACTTCACAACAAAAGCGATCGCACAATTGGCGACATCTAACCAGAAGCCGTCCCAACTTCATCCGAAGCTGTATGTTACACAAGGACTATCAACTTCCTGGGTCGGTTGGAATGAATTACAGAAAGTCAAGCGTGATATGCGTCGAGCATATAGGTAATCAGTAACAAAGCGCTTCGCGCACACGAAAAAGCGCACGAATTACTCAATCCCACACAAAAGCGCTTCGCGCACTCTTAGCGATCATCATCTGGTAAATACAAAGCCCTACTATCAGTCGCTCGGGTGTGGAGGTACATTTAGGTAATCGCGATCAAGCTATAACAAGCGTGTTTTCTGTAGTAAGTGATGGGCGATCGCTTATTGCTCCCGCACTTCTAGCCCCAAGCAACAAAAATCTGCTAAGGCAGTGACTGTCATGCCACTAACCCCATCGGTCTAGCGGGTGCTGCCATCCGAATTCGTCTTAGATTAGAAAAGCGATCGCGCGGATGCGGACTCTGGTTTTTCTGATGCAGGCAATTGCAACCAAATCTTATTTAACTTGTAAAACTCTGTCAAGCCTATCGTTGGCTTCCTTAGCAAGCTGAGCGCATCGCACACGCTTCAGCCATTCCCTCAGCAGCGGTAACTGCACCATCATTCGCTTTTTCTGTAAGCAGAAATCCAGCGCCAACTAAGCTCATGAAAGTAGAAACTGCGGCAGCAAATAGGGCAAGATTGAAACTTTGGCGTGCTAAGTGCACACGTTCTTTGACAATTTTTTGATTGAAACTAATTCCTTCCACGAAACTGCGATCACCCCCTATCACCCCAATCCCCCCAACACCCCATCCCCCACAACCTCGCCAACTGAGCGATCGCACTCTGCCAAGTTGATGTCTGGGGCAATGTGTAACGTTATAAGTGCTGATAAACTTTACTTTTTCTACTTAATTTGTTGGGGTGCGATCGCTCTTAGTACATCATTACTTTAATCAGGCGATCGCGCTATTCAATCATCAGGAAACTGCCAAGCAGAAATACGTTCTACATCTTTGCTGTCGCATTTGACATACGTAGCTTTGGCACTTGAATCCATCTATTCATAGCCACACCCCACGACAATGGCAGAAAATATTATTGCGGTTGGCATCTTTGATACCCTGATGCCATTGGTGTAGTTGCGACTGATTGGAGAAAGGAAAATTATCGGACATTTCAGTAGGGCTTTATTGCATCAAATAAAAGTCTACTCAAGTAATTGCCCTCATTTATCCCAGTTTTCCTTTGCTTATGGGGAAACTGAGCGATCGCCGATCTACGCCTATTTAAATGCTTAAATCACTCAGGACTTACGCAACTGGCACAGGCGATCGCTAAATTTAAGTACATATGTATTGCATGACTGACGCAACTTCCCATGTTTATCGCCTAGTTGCTTGGCGTGTGGGGCGGTTACACCGCGCCATTGCTTGTGACACTTGCGTAAGTCCTTTAAGAAGTAAAAAGTAAAAAGAAAATTCCCATAAATAAATGATGTTGTTGGCGAATTCGTAAGGGGTTATACCCACAGTTATAGATGGTTGATTAATTTGATAAATGTGTGCAGTGTTTTGAAATGATAGTGAGTATGGGCTGAAAAGAAGTCGCAGATTGCGGAAATATCGAGGGGCAAAAAGAATGACACTTCATCCAACGGAAGTATGGGTAATACCAGAAGAAACAGCAAGAATTGCCAGAGCCGCTTTTCCCAAAGGGAATGTTTACATGAAGATGCAGGATGGTTTGGGACAGTTGTACTTTGACAGTGAACTGCTGAGTTTGTTCCGGTGTGATTGTGGCCAGCCAGCCTATTCACCAGCCAAATTAGCCCTGATTAGTATCATGCAATTTGCGGAAGGGCTAACAGACCGACAAGCAGCAGAGGCGGTGCGCTCTCGAATTGATTGGAAATATGCCTTGGGGCTAGAAATTACGGATAGTGGCTTTGATTATTCAGTATTGAGCGAATTTCGAGGACGACTACTTAGGGGAGGGAGGGAAAATCAACTGCTAGATAGCATACTAAGTCACTTTAAGGAACAAGGTTGGATTAAAACCAGAGGTAAAGCACGGACAGACTCCACCCATATAGTGGGGGCAATTCGTCAATTGAATCGGCTAGAGTGTGTGGGAGAAACTTTAAGACATGCGTTGAATGAGTTAGCTGCCTTCGCACCGGAATGGCTTAGGAGGCAGGTGAGTCAAGATTGGTTCGACAGGTATAGTGTTCGATTTGAGCAATACCGTCTGCCCAAAACTAAAGCCGAGCAACAAGAGTTGGCGCGTCTTATTGGTAGCGATGGACGCCAATTGTTGGCGGCAGTGGATCAAAGTGATGCTCCAGTTGGATTAGGACAATTAAGTGCGGTAGAAATCCTGCGACAAGTTTGGATGCAACAATATGACCTCCAAGATGAACACAACCGTCTGGAGAACATCTGCCGATTTACCACCCAATCAACTCCTAATTCAATCACCCTATGACACAGAAGCTCGTAATCGCACCAAAAGGGATACAAACTGGACAGGTTATGCAGTACATCTGAGTGAAACCTGTGATGAAGATCTACCTTGCTTAATTACCAATGTTGAGACGACACCTGCTACCACCTTTGATGGGGCAATGACACAAGTGATTCATCAGGCTCTAGATTCAAAAGACCTATTGCCCTCTAAGCATTTTGTTGACACTGCCTATGTAGATTCTGAGCATTTGGTTACTAGTCAGATTGACTATAACATTGACTTGATTGGACCTGCTCGAGTGGACACTTGTTGGCAAGCTCAAAGCAATCATGGTTTTGACCTCAAGAGTTTTGCTATTGATTGGCAAGCTCAAAAGGTAACCTGTCCTGTCGGCAACACCAATGTTGCTTGGCGTCCTAAAACAGATGAGCGCGGTAATCAAGTCATTCAGGTGCGTTTTGCAGCCTCTGATTGCAAAGTCTGTCCGTTGCGCTCCCAATGTACTCGTGCCAAAAATGCTCCGCGTCTGCTCAAACTCAGACCGCTTCTTCACCACGAAGCTTTGCAAACGGCCCGAAAGCGACAAGCCACAAGCGAGTTTAAACAGCAATATCAACAACGGGCTGGGGTCGAAGGCCTCTTCTCTCAAGCAAGTCTGAGATTTGAACTACGTCGCAGTCGCTACATTGGCAGAGCGAAAACCCACTTACAACACATCTTAATCGCTGTTGCCATGAACTTAACACGATTGGTTAGTTGGTTGCAGGGAGTACCTAAAACCAAGACCCGTCAGTCTCGTTTTGTAGCACTTGCTCCCACTGCTTGTGCTTAAGAGAGTTTACGATCGCCAATCTCACAAAGTGTAATCTCACTGACAGATAATCACCAGACTGGTAACACCCCCTGTTAATTCGCCAACAACATCATAAATTGAGGGGCTTGTGACCATTTTTCTTATTCTTTATGAGTGACTTTTAACTTTTAACTTTTAACTTTTTACTTCTTAACATTTTTCTTATTCTTTATGAGTGCCTTTTAACTTTTTACTTTTGCCTTGTTCGGTCACTAAACTGTAGAATAAGATTACAAATTGAGTATATTAGCCCACCATAAGCAGTTTAATAAAATTTGCATGGTTCTCAATGACGAGAACGCTCCAAAGAGGGCAAAAAGGATGAATAATAAAGATTTACTCAACGAGCAGGTTTACGACATTGCAAGAGCTGATGAGTTTATTGGATACCGTGCAAAAGCACTCTTAATCTCCCGTCGCCGTCTAGTGCAACTATTAGCGGCGGGTGCAAGTGCAGCTACTGCTGGGCTTCTACCTCTGCATCACAAAACCAACAAAGTTCAAGCACAAACACCAAAACCTTCTTCCATTGTCAAGCCAACCCCATCAGAGTTTTTTGTTCAGAATGGCAGTAATTTAGAAATGCGCTGGGAAGCCTTATACAATCGAGGGTATCTCGTGCCAACTGCCATGTTTTTTGTCCGCAATAATAACCCAACTCCCCAAATCGATTTAGCTACTTGGCAGTTAAAAATTGAAGGTTCTGGGGTTGAGCGTCCGAAATCTTTTACCTACGATGAAATTCTGTCGATGCCTTCAGTTTCTGTGATTCGAGCCATTGAGTGTGCAGGGAATGGCAGAAACTTTTTTGAAAAAACTTATGGCAAAAAGATAGAAGGAACTCCTTGGAATTTGGGAGGAATTGGAGTCGCTGAGTGGACTGGTGTTCCTTTAGGGGAGGTGTTGAAACGGGTAGGACTCAAGCGCACAGCTCGCGATGTCATGCCTATCAGTCTGGATGAAAAAAAAATCCAACGTCCTTTTTCTATTGAGAAGGCATTAGAAGAAGATACCTTGTTAGTTTATGCCATGAATGGAGATGTCCTGCCTATAGATCATGGGTTTCCCATGCGAGTTTTGGTTCCGGGTTGGGTGGGTATTGCTCATACCAAATGGGTTGGCAGCATTCAAGTTTCACAAACACCTCTGTTTTCCACATACAACACTAAGAAATATGTCTTAATTGGGGAAGATTATCCCGTTCCAGAAAAGCTGAAAGTACAAGGAGTCATGGGGCAAATCTTAACCACGCAAAAAGTCAAAAGTGCCTTTGAATTACCTTGGGATGGACAAATCAAGGCCGGAAAACATCTCATTCGTGGGCGTTCTTGGTCAGGTGAAGGAAAAATTACTAAAGTAGAGGTCAGTTTAGATAATGGTAAAACTTGGCAAACTGCCAGATTGCGGGAACCGAATATTGCCTCAGCATGGGTGCGATGGGATCTAGAGTGGGATGTTCGTCCAGGAAGCTATGGTTTGCGTGCTCGTGCCACCGATTCTAGTGGCAATACTCAACCGGATAAAATTCCTTGGAATGACGAAGGTTATAGCTATTGGGCTGTTGTCACTCATCCAATCAAAGTTGTCTGAAAGGGCTTCCTGGACATTGAGCCTAGATAGCTGCACATTCGCAAATTTAAACTCTTAACGGCGTTGCTGAATCGAGGTATGAATTTTGTAGAAGCAATTCATGAATTGCTTCTACGGCAGTAGATTGTAAATCTGATGTTAACAGTTTCATACTTTCAATCAGCAACGCCCTCTTAACGATGTCAGTGCGCGAGCAGTTCTTTGCAGACATCTAACTCGTTGGACAGCGATCGCTCCTAAGATTTCCTCGCTCGAAAGAGTAATACAAAAAATCAAGCGAGGAAAAGTAGGGACAATCGCTTGTAGTAGAGTGCGATCGCAGACAAAAGTATACGCGGGAATCACAAGTGTACATTTAAAATAAAGTCGTGAAGTTTCAGAGTCCTGAAAGCCTTGAAATACCGTACTTATGGTTTAGTTTAGAAAATAATAAAGTCTTGAAGTTTGAGAGTGGTCAACCCCATTAGTCACAAGTTAAGGTTGTGAGGCAGTTGTCAAGGGGATTTGAGAAGATGCTTGAAAGAAAAATTCAGGTGTGCCTCGTTGTTTGTCAGGGAAGGGTGCGACAATAAGCTTAATGTTTGGTTTTCGTTGTCGTTTAACAATGCCTAAATCTTGATTTTCGGGCGCAGCAAAATACTTGATAGGGTCAGAAGCAAGACTTTTTTGGTGAGCAACATAAAAATGATAAAGACCGCGATAAATCATTTCGCGCATAAATCTGGTCAAAGGGTAAAGAAAGTTCGTCGGCGACAGCATCACCTAAATCAACCAAGACAGCATAAAATAACCAAGTACCCCAAATCTGCAATTGAACACCATTAACAGAGCCAGTCCATAAATAACTTAAACCTAAAAGTCGCTTGACAGTATGAAAAGCATCTTCGATGAGCCAACCACAATACCACCATAAATATCTGAATTGTGATTTTGATGTGCCATAAGTTTTTGTCCTTGGAGATTTACCGTATTTCTAAGTTGTAGCTGAATTGATGTGGGTAGACACAGCGGGCATTTGATTAAGCCATTTTTGGCGGGTAGCATAGCCAAGCGGTAGCAAACGACGTTGGCGCAGACGCTCAATTTCTGCGGCATCAGCCCAAATAATCCAGCTTCTTGGCGGTTTCTCTTGCTGTCTGGCCTTGACCCAACCACGTTTGACCCAATTGTAAAGCGTAATATTGGGCATCCCAATCATACGAGCCAAATCTGGTAACCACCATTCTGCTTCCCCAAGGTCATCTTGGTGAGTAGAACAAGAATGCTTACCGGACAAACCCAAGTGTCGTTTTAATTCGCAGACACCCTGACGATTAAAGGTGGCACGGCGTTTTGGGGGATGATAGCCTTCTGAGTTCAAGCATTGAGCGATTTCTTCATGACTTAATCCTTGAGTTGTCAGATTCTTGAGACGTTCGCAAAGCTGGTGATATTGTGAAAGTTGCGTCAGTTTGGCAACAGGACGAACGATACTATGTTTTGTGCAAGTACCTCCCACCCATTCGATAATAATTTGAACTTGCTCACTATCACCAATAACCTCAACAGTAATTTTTGCAATTACCTGTCGAATAATCTCTTTGCGTTGAGCATTGGTTGTAGTTGATGCAAGCCATAAAGCCGGAATATTTTGAGCTAATTGGCGAATTGCCTCACGCTCAGTATTTGAGAGCAAACGAGGTTGCTGATGGCAGAATCGTTGGTAATCTTCTCGTAATGACTGCTGTAGAGCCAATTTTTCTTCCCATTCGGTGGCTAGTTGACGTGCTACCAATCGGTTTTCTGGTTCAACCAATCGATAGTGCCGTCCTGCTCGCTCAGTTTCAAAAGCAGCTCTTTCCAGTCGCTTTTGCCATAATTGGTCAAGCTCAGAGCGCTCTTGTTCAAGATGCAATGCTGCCTGCAAAGATAATTCTAAAGCCGCAGGCTCAAGCGCTTGTAAAACCTGTTGGCTAACAAACTGATCAAGTGCGGCTCCTGCTAGTTGCTGACACTTTTCGCCGCCATAATCAACTGCCTGTTGGCAACATACATAGCGATGATGATACGCCTGACTGTACTCAACAGCCATGCGACGACCACACCTACCACAAATCAACAAGCCCGACAATATTGAAGACCCGTGGCGTACTGCACCTAATTCCTCAGCTGTTGCCTGGTTAGACTTCAATCGTGCCAAATTCCACTGATACTGCTCCCAGGAAATATAGGCAGGATAGCAACCTGGTAACAACACATGCCAATTGTCTGGAGCAATCACAACTCTTCCAGTACTTGGTCGTCCCAGCTGTTGCTTGCGGGGATCTATTTGACGACGACCATACGCATAAGCACCTGCATACAACGGATTTTTGAGTAGGTTTTGCAAAGTCATGCGATGAGGACGATGCCATTCTAAATCTCCTTTATTTAGTCCTGTTGGAGCTCGAATTCCAATTTGGATATCGTTTTTTACTAAGTATCGCAGGACGGCATTTAAAGTACCCAGTTCCTCAAACTTCCGAAATATTAGTCGAACTACTTGCTGAACTTGTTCGTCTGGGTCAAATGCGACTTCTCCAGAAGGGCGGCGGACATAACCAGTTGGCAGTAAAAAGTTTAGTTCTCCTCGTTGTGCTTTATTGAGCTTGCCCTGCACCATCCTTTGCTTAATCATGTGCAGTTCCGCTTCACTCATTGTTCCTTTTAATCCCAGAAGTAAGCGGTCGTTGTAATTGCTAGGATCATATACTCCATCCAAATCTGCAATTAGCGTTCTGAACAAGGCACAGATTTCTAATAGTTGATGCCAATCTTTGGATGAACGTGCTAGTCTTGACATCTCTATTCCGAGAATCAGTCCTACATGATTCATTCCGACTTCTGCAACTAATCGTTGAAATCCTTCTCTGCCCTGTGTGCTGGCTCCGGATTTTCCTAAATCATCATCAATTACTAACACCCGTTCTTTACTCCAACCTAAAGCTTGTGCACGATTAACTAAGCCATATTGGAGTTGTGTTGACTCTTGATGATTGAGTACTTGTTGCAGGGTTGACTGTCGAACGTAGACTACTGCCAATTTTTCTTGGTGATAGGGCAGAATTTTTTCCGAGCGCAATTTTGGCAATTCATATTCCTGGCTCATCACTAAGCTCCTTTGCTGGAATTGCTAACTTCATCTGCTTCTCCAGCATCTGACTGAGTATATATACCAACCGCTTTCGATTGCGTGGTGGTAGCTTTATCCAAAGTGATGGTAGAGTCTGGTTTATCGGCGGGGGGGGATAAGTTGTTCTGGCATACAACACCTTCTAAATTTGTTGACACCTGGGTTGCTTGTATTTTTTTGGCAATTTCTACTAGTTTGAGCAACCCCTCAACTCCAATAATAGGATAGCTGGAGTCCTTTATCTTTATCGATGTATTGTGGCTGGCTAATTTCAATTCGCCATCTTCGACGGTATAAGTCAGCCACAACGTAGGGTGGTAAAACAGTAGGGTTAATACCGCCGCTACCATTAATGGTAGGTTGAGAATTCTGTCTGTTAATCCTAGTTGACGGTAGTAATTTTCTTGTGATGTGATGGCTGGTGTTAGTAACTGTTCTAGCTGTTTGGCAATTACTTCGTCTTCCACCATCGGCCGTTGCGTCTTTTTGGCATGATCTCGATTGGTTTTTCGGCTGCTGCTCACGGTGACTATAATCGCTTCAATTTTTCGTTTTAACTGAGTCTGCCATGATTTTTTCATAGAGCAAATCATCCTGTCAGAGTTAATGATAATGAGAATCAAATACCGGGGTGGGGTAGGAGGCGAGCGTCGCTCGCCTCCTACCCCACCGCACGATTATTATTCTTATACAGATTTATTTCTACTCCAAGACGTATTGACAAAATTCGCTCACTTTTAACTTGTGACCAATGAGCTAAGTATAAAATCAACAACTTCAAAAGCATCTAAGGTTACAGGAGAAGCTGGGTGTATTCTTCTAGACCATCAAGGACGGGTTGGCTGGGCGTATAACTCGCAGGATATGGCAGTTGCATATATGACTTATATGACTACAGAACTGGACAGAGCGGCTGTGTTTACCAAGAAAGAATGCAGGCAGTTGTAGCAGACTTTATAGATTTTGATGAGTTCACAATTGTTACAGGAGAATAAACAATGATATCAACTCTTGATGACATCAAGCGCCTTGCAATTGCAACAAAATTGGCAGATATGAAAGCACTACAAAATCTGCTAATTAACAATATAGAAGGGAGTGAAAATTACAGAGTTTAATCTTAGTTCTACAGTACCACCCATAACATGAAGGTTGGCTCCCGCATTCTAACTGGTGAATACTTGCGATCGCCTTCTCGGGAAAAGCCACCCCAAGCCTTGACAGAAGCAATGGGAATGCCAATTCCTCCTGCACTTGCAACTATGAGAAATGTTGCACAGACCCAGCAAACAAATACTTGAACTTGTTGGGTGTGGAAATTGGTGAATTTCCCCTCTTTTTCAAGAGGTAATGTCAAATAATGATAGCGATCGCTAGTAATTAACTGTAGAGCATAAATTTTCCCCTTAAGCAGCAAAAAAGCGAGCCAATAAGTGTCTCGCTTTTCTTAATTCACTCCACTTACCATTGACCGCAAATACCACAAGCACTATTCGTCGTATTGTTGAGTATGAAGGTACACCATGTTTTTGGATGCCAAACATCTCTATCAGTACCCGACGATGCCTATGAGCGAAATCCCCCCATGCACGATATCCGACATCTCCACTCATGGTGCCTATTATTACAAACAGCAACACCAACCAAAGTGGATGTCTTCAACCATCAGTCGTTCTGAAGTCTTCAACTTGCCGCAGATGTTCAATCACAGAAGCACCCATGATTTTTTATCCTCTCAACGCTTGCAATTTTACATCGGCGTTGCATAAATGCGGGATGAATTGGCGGTTGAAACCATTGAAAATTCGTCCCAAATTGGGCGAAATCATCCCATGATTCAGCAACGCCTTACATCTTTTAGGGAATGAAACAGCCCAGCCTCTTGTAGGGGGGAATGAGGGGGGTGCACACAGATATAAATTAATCGGTATCATTTAGATGTCTATCTGTGGTTTGCTAATTAGATAGTTTTAATATTTTTATTGGAGATAAAATATGTTAGCTTCAACTGATTTTAGCGGTTTATTTAACGAGCGCTTTTTCCGTAATTTTTTACCAATTCCAGCTGCTAATCAGATACCGTTAGGGTTTTTAACACCAGATTTTCAACTGCCAGACATCACTAACAGCACCTTGGTGAAATTGTCAACTTATAGAGGTAAGCAGCCAGTTGTACTGGCATTTACTCGTATTTTCACAGAAAAACTATATTGCCCCTTATGCTATCCGCATATTAAAGCTTTGAACGAGAATTATGAGCAATTTCAAAATCGGGGTATAGAACTTTTAATGATTACTAGCACTGATGAAAGGCAAAGTCAAATAGTTGTTAGAGATTTAGGTCTTAGGATGCCGTTATTAAGTGACCCTACTTGTCAGGTATTTCGTACTTATAAAGTTGGACAAGCCTTGGGAGCGCCTTTGCCAGCGCAATTTGTATTAGATCAAGAAGGAAAACTTCGCTATAAGCATTTATTTTCCTTCTTGAATCATAATGCCAGTGTGGAGACATTGCTTGCACAATTGAACGGAAAAGCTCAGAATTAGATTGAGGAATATCAATAGAAAAAGAACGATCCTAAGGGGATAGCTTAGTGTGCGATCGCGACTAAGCTTTGCTGAAGCGATCGCGATCGTGCCGTTCGTCAAAATCGATGATTGGCCCCTTCGGCACAATTCGATTTGGATTAATCTCGGTCATACTCATGTAATAGCCGCGCTTGATATGGTCGAGATTGCAGGTTGCTTTGAACTCACCAAGCTGATATAGATCCTTTAGATAATTCCAGAGGTTTGGATAGTCGAGAATTCGCCGCAAATTGCACTTAAAGTGACCGTGATACACTGAGTCGAAGCGATACAGCGTTGTAAACATACAAATATCAGCTTCCGTGAGGCGATCGCCACATAAATAGTGCTGCTTGCTCAGAATAGTTTCCCATCGATCTAAACTCTCGAAGAGTTCAGTTACCGCATCTTCGTAGGCTGCTTGCTCCCTCGCAAAACCAGCGCGATATACACCAGCATTAATTGGCATATAAATTGCATCGATCGTCTCATCAATCTTCTGTTGGAGGTCGCGTGGGTATGGGTATAAGTCTATTTTCTGCGTTGCCAAGGGAGCAAACTCTACGTCAAACATCCGCATGATTTCGCGAGATTCGTTGTTGACGATTGTTTGAGTTTGTTTATCCCACAACACCGGAACTGTGACTCGCCCTGTGTATTTGGGATCGGCTTTCACATAAATCTCTTGCAAATATTGAGCGTGATTCACCGAGTCAGGAATGGCTTCCGGTGCTTCAGAAAACATCCAGCCCTTGTCGCTCATCATTGGATCGACGATAGAGACTGAGATTGCATCATTTAACCCTTTGAGTTCTCGCATAATTAAGGTGCGATGCGCCCACGGACACGCCAAGGAAACGTAGAGGTGATAGCGTCCTGCTTCTGCCTTAAACCCGCTAGATCCATCTGCACTCACGCGATCGCGAAACGTTGTCGGTGTCTCATTGAACTTACCGCTTTGATCTCGCTGATGCCAGTCTGTCGTCCATTTGCCTTCGATCATCATTCCTGATGCCATAATTCTCTCCTAAGCGTGATGGTGTAATTGTATTTCGGGTTGGTAAGGAGGAATCGCCTTTTGACGGCTGGTATTTTATTTCAAAGCAAGTGCCTAACAACAGAATTGATTGCCCTCGATCTATGGGAGCGATCGCCAATTTTGCTCCATAAGTACTCAGACAGAATTAATTACACACATTGTTTTCCTGTTAAGCGTTAAGAGTTAAGAGTTCCCTGTCTCCACGAATGAATTTAATTTTGCCCAACTACTTATCAACTTCTCTCCCTTTCTAAAAGGGACTGTAATTCACGCTCACATATGGGAAAATAAATTTCAAAACCTTACCCAGCCTGGGCTATATCTAATTTCTGGAGAGGTTCAGTAGATATTGATCTAGTGGTCTATCGCATTAACCAATGAACAACACAATTTTACTTAATCATCTAACGGGCTAACAGTACTTATTTGAGACTTGCTTTATTGTCTGGTGTATCAAAAATCCTCCAATCTTGAATACCCTTGGTTTCAAAAATAGATTGAATGCGATGGATCTCGTCTTCTGTGCCTTCTACTATCACCAAGTAATTTCCTTGGGACACTCGCTCACTATAAAACCTGGCTTGCTCTCCAGGAATTCCCCAACCTACTAGTGCGCCGATTAGACCACCACCTGCTGCACCAAGTCCACTACCTAAAAGCGTGTTTGCCAAGAAAGCCCCTGCTGCTACGACCGGGCCAACTCCAGGAATGGTTAATGCAATCAAACCTTCTAATAAGCCCACTATACTTCCTGCTGCACTACCGGCGATCGCCCCTACTGTAGCAACTTCACCTGCTTTACTAGCAATGCTGTTACTTACATTAGTACCACCAAGTTGAGCCTTGCGTTCTTCATCTTTGGCAATTACGGAAACTTTATCCAAAGATAAGCCAGCTTCTCTAAGTTGCTTGAGAGCCTGTTCCACAGCTTGAAGACTAGGAAATGTACCAACAGCATGTTTGTGTTGATCTAAAGCCATGTTTTCTCCTTGCAAAAATTACTAATACAAATATTTATTGAAAATAAATAATGTGAATAGAATGTGACAAGCACAGCAATGCGACTCAATTAGGGAAGGTGCGGCTCCAAATCGGTATTGAAAGAACGCCCGTTACTGTCACTTTTTATTCACATTTGTTGCTCACATTCAAAGCAGGCAGTAGTATTCGGGAGCGATCGCTCTATAAACTTCTATTATCAGTGGGAGTCGAACTAATATGAAATTTGGTCAATGGATCGGCTTGCTAGCCTTGGTCGCTTCTGTATATATCCTTTGGCAAATCCGACGACTGATTTTGCTCTTATTTACGGCGATAGTATTAGCCACAGCATTAAATCAGCTTGTTCAACAACTGCAAAAATTACGGATTATTCGTTCTTGGGCTATTTTCTTAAGTATTTTTATCTTATTAACATTTTTTATCGGATTTTTCTGGTTGATTGTGCCTGCTTTTATTGAACAGTTTCAAGAACTTTTAGCACTTCTACCAACAGCAGGATTACGGCTGCAAGAGTGGATAAATTATCTAGTAAACTATCTAGAAAATCGTTTTGGAGGAGAATTACCAGATTTACCAGATATCAATAATTTGATTCAACAAATCCAACCTTTAGCAATGCAGTTCTTTACAAGAACTATTAACTTATTATCGACTTCTATTACTGCTGCTTTGGAATTTTTGTTAGTGTTAGTTTTGACGTTAATGCTGTTGACAAATCCTCAGCCATACCGCAATTTATTTGTAAGATTTTTTCCCTCATTTTACCGCGGACGAGTTGAGGAAATTCTCTCGCGCTGTGCAACTGGTTTAGGAAGTTGGACAGTGGGAGCTTTGATTGAAATGGTTTTTATCGCCGCTTTAAGTGGAATAGGTTTATGGATTTTGCAAGTACCACTAGCATTAGCCAACGCTATTTTGGCGGGCTTGCTCAATTTTATTCCGAATATCGGCCCTACTTTAAGTGTAGTATTTCCTATAACTGTTGCACTGCTAGACGCACCTTGGAAAGCAATAGCTGTTTTGATTCTGTATATCGTTATTCAGAACATTGAAAGTTACTGGTTGACTCCTACTGTCATGGCAAAACAGGTAGCATTATTACCTGCTGTAACCTTGACATCTCAAATTCTCTTCGCTACTTTGTTTGGAGCCTTGGGGTTATTAATGGCTATACCGCTGACAGTGGTTGCGAAAACTTGGTTAGAGGAAGTTTTATTTAAAGACGTTTTAGATAAGTGGCATCATGTTTAGATTTATTGCAAAAATTATATGCTATTTACAATAAAAATTTAAAATACTCAATTCAAACTTTCCAATGGTCGGGTAACGTTGGGGTGTCGCCATCCCGCAGTTCCCTAAGAAAAGCTTGTGACTGTTTCCAATCAAGCCGCTCAAGTCTCAGTAATTTACCAGTTGTTGAGTGTTGAAGAGGGTTTCTCTTTTAACGCACCTTAAGCTGGCACATTCAATATTGACAAAAAAGTAGATGTATGGATTGACACTGGCTAAAGCCGAGGGGATTCTTAGTTCATCGACTCGCCGTTAGACAGCAGATTCGCACCAACCACAGCTAAGGTGTTGGATATGGTCATCTAGATTTATCCGGCCGCGCAGTTTCTTTTTTTCCTCTCGGTTGAGTTGCTTGGGGTTTATTCTCTCTTGTATAAAATTCTCTCTTCTTCTGATAGATCAAAAGGTAATACCGATTTAATAAATGTTTACAACCCATCCTGATGTAGAGACGCGCCATGGCGCGTCTCTACAATGTCTATTTGTCGCATTATTTTTTCAAAATGGTATAAACCTATAGACTGATGAATAACTATATTTTGAGAGAGAAGCTAAATACAGAATCTTTGTAATTTTTTCGGGAGACAAAATGGCTATACAACAACGTAAGCGTGCAGTTGGTACATTCCCCAACCGCCAAACCGCTGAAGCAGCGCTCTCCAGACTTAGAGATTCAGGCTTCCCTATGGATAGAGTCTCTGTATTGGCAAAGGATATAGATCGCAGTGACCAAATAGGCGGAGCTACTGTCAAAGATAAATCTGACATGAGCGATCGTGGTGACACTGAGGCTCAAGAAGGTGCTGGAATTGGTGCAGTCACAGGCACTATCTTGGGTGGTATTGGTGGTTTACTCGTAGGCTTGGAAGCTTTAATTATTCCGGGAGTGGGGCCTTTTCTGGCAGCCGGAACTATCGCAACTACCTTGGCTGGTGCAGGTATTGGTGCAGCAGCAGGTGGTCTAGTAGGAGCACTGACTGGTTTGGGTATTCCAGAAGAAGAAGCCAGAGCTTATAGTGAAAGAGTATCCCAGGGTGAATTTTTGGTGATTGTAGATGGTAGTGAGAATGAAATTGAGCGTGCTGGCTCTATTTTGAGGAACCAGAATATTCAGAATTGGGCCATATACGATATATCTGGTGATGTAGCTTCCGCTGATATGAATGATGTTGATCGGACTACACAGAGATATACAGGAACTACTACTACTACTGACCAGGATGTAGTGGAAATTGTTGATCGGCGAAATGACGAACCTCGCTAAGCATAATTGGGGCGATCGCGTTCCAAATAAATTATTCTCTGGCCAGAGGGGGCGATCGCCCTCCCTACAATAGAAAATCTATTTTACTGGTTGTAAATTAACTTAGAGAAATATTTTTTGTTTATTCTTACTTGAGTGTCAATATAGCTGGTTATCAACACAAGTTGCAGATCGCCATGTCTTCCAGTTTGATGGCAAAGGTGAATTAGCTCCAGCAGATCGCTGAGTTCCTGCGGCAGAACGGATCTAAGCACTGATATTGGGAACCACCCGTCCCCAATGGTAGATTGCCAGAGTCAGAGTGGGGATTTGAAGGTTCCTTACAGTGATCGGAGCAGAAAGCCCATGAAGGACAGTTGCGAACTATTCTTAGGCGCGCCCGCGATCGCGCTCAGTTTATTGGCGTGAACGAGCAGACTTATCCTGGCGACTGGCATCATTCACCCGCCACTACACTGAACTGAAGCAACTCAAGGGGCGTTACCCAATGCCAGAACCGCTAACGCTACAACAACTTGATAACTTTTTAGTACAAGCAGGCGATCGCTATCCGGTTCAATGGATTGACAATTTATCAATCATTCCGAGCAGGGTACAAGCCCCCGGATTTATCTGTGGAATCAATTGAAAATCGAAAATCCAAAATTCCCAAGCCCCCGGATTCATCCGTGGGACGGCACTCTATGTGGCGACGCTATGAGAGCCACCCGTGCCTCGTCAATCCAAAATCCAAAATCCAAAATTGTTTGACAACACCATCACAGCCAACTTCAAGATTGTTGCGTAAGTCCTAAAAATCAAAGTTTCTTGGGAGTGCTATCTTCTGGCTGCCAGCATCTCCAGGCATCATAGAAGTTGAAGTATTAAAAGAGCAGCTTTAAATGACTATTTACTTTTACAAAGCTTACGAACCTTATGGCTGTTTTTCTAACTTTTCTCTGCATGGAATTAAAATCCAGGGTACATACTGGTCCACAGTAGAGCATTATTATCAAGCCCAAAAATTTGTGGGAACTCCAGATGCGGCGATCATACCTGCGATCCATGCTGTCCAGACGCCAGAAGAAGCTGCGGCATTGGGGCGTTGCTGCACCCGTAAAGTCCGTTTAGATTGGGAAGAGGTAAAAACTAAAGTCATGCGAGAAGCTGTACTCAAAAAGTTTCTTACCCATGCTGATATTAGAGAAGTTCTTCTAAGCACGGGCGAGCAACTGCTAGTGGAAAACTCTCCAATCGATTACTTTTGGGGTTGTGGTGCAGAAAAAACTGGTCAAAACTATCTCGGTAAAATCCTCATGAGCGTACGAGAAGAAATTCGCAAGTTATCCTTGATCTCTGTAATTTACGAATAATATCTGTCTTTTTTTTGCGAAATTTTCATACAATCGCGATCGTTGGGGAATGGTAACATTCCCCAAATACGAGAGTTTTTAGTAAACTTGCTATTTGTACTTAAAAATACATTGTTTTGGATTGAAATTCCTCTTAGGCAAGTAGCCCGTCAAGTCAATAGTCGTATATTTATAAAGATGTGATGTTACCCGCCATAAACCGAGTTAGCATAAATCGCTAGTTGCGATCGGTTTTTCAGATTTAGGCGGTTCAGCAGGTGAGTGACATGAGTTTTGACTGTCCCTTCTGAAATATAAAGTTGCTGGGCGATTTCACGATTTGTAGAACCAATCGCAATCAAGCGCAATACATCTTGTTCGCGATCGGTGAGAAAGTCCAATTTTGGCTCCGGTAATTTCGGGCTAGCAGGTTCTGAAGCTTGGACTTTAGTGATTATCTTTTCCAACAATCCTGGCCCCATTTGGGTGTATCCTTTATGGACAAACCGAATCGCTTGTGCCAATTCTTCAGACGGCATATCTTTGAGTAAATAGCCCTTTGCTCCTGCTCTCATTGCATCGGCAATATATTCATCATCATCAAACGTGCTAAGGACTATTACTTTAGTATTTGGAAACTGCTCGGAGATAATGCTAGTAGCAACTCTGCCGTCCATCACAGGCATACGCACATCCATTAATACAACATCTGGCTGTAACGCTTTTACCTGAGCGATCGCGTTTTCGCCATTATCCGCAGTTCCCACAACTTCCAAATCAGGCTCTAAACTTAGCATAGCCCTGATACCGTCTCGAATGAGAGTCTGATCATCTACGAGTAACAGACGAATCATATGGAAGTGCATTTAACTTTTGCAGGAGTACTACCCTAGTGTAGAACTCTGTCTCCATGATGCATAGTCAAGGACGAATTGAATTTCAGCGCAACTAGCAAGCATTACTCATTCGGCTGCAAACAAGAATTTAAAGGAATGGAATTCTCATCTGCTACCTCTGACCTTAGTCGTAGGAACATTTACTTATTGAATCAACGAAAGTCAGAGCGAGCTTATTTATTTCGTTGAGATGAGAGTATAGACGTTTTTCAGATGTTTATCTCTTATTGAAATTCTACTATGAATACAGTTGCGAAGGCAACGAAGCAGAGGCGACCAAAAAATAAATTCAAATGGTTAAAAACTTCTGCTTTTATCGACAGGTAAACAACACACAAACAACACACAAACACGAGGTAAATTATGTCTAACGAAATCAATAAAGTGGAATTGTCTGAGCAAGAATTGGATGCAGTAGCTGGTGGCACAGATGTAATTGGTGCCGATTTACTTGCTCAGAGCAACCTAAATGCTTTCAGCCAAGACAAGAAAGTCGGTACACAGTTTGGCGCAGCTAATGCACAAGGTGCTGTTGGCGGTAACGTAGCTGCAACTGTAGATATAGATGCTCTTTCTGCTCAAAACCAAATCATCAAATAGATGATGTTAGTTTAATTCAACTTTGTAGCAGAGGTCATCCTCAAAATTAGTTTAACAGGTTATAAACCTCTGCTTTTACCAACTAGTAAACAACACAAACAACACACAAACACGAGGTAAATTATGTCTAACGAAATCAACAAAGTGGAATTGTCTGAGCAAGAATTGGATGCAGTAGCTGGTGGTTTTGATGTGATTGGTGCCGATTTACTTGCTCAGAGCAACCTCAATGCTTTCAGCCAAGACAAGAAAGTCGGTACACAGTTTGGTGCAGCTAATGCACAAGGTGCTTTCGGTGGTAACGTAGCTGCAACTGAAGACATCGATGCTCTTTCTGCTCAAAACCAAATCATCAAATAGATGATGTTACTTTAACTCAACTTTGTAGCAGAGGTCATCCTCAAAATTAGTTTAACAGGTTATAAACCTCTGCTTTTACCAACTAGTAAACCATACACAAATGGAGGTAAATTATGTCTGATGAGATTAACAAACCTATAGAATTGTCTGAACAAGAATTAGATGAAGTATCCGGCGGTATATTTGGATTTTTTGGAGATGACAATCAAATAAGACAGACAAATTTTCTGAATTTCAAACAAAGCAAATTAGTCTTAGATCAGGTAAGTATTGTTAATTCAGAAGGTAGTATTAATGCCTTGCATATCGAATTGACTAATACAGAATCTACTGTTATACAAGATACAACTATCACCTAGGTAGTTTATTTTGAAAAAACAGGGAACATCTATCAAACATTTACTTAGCTATTAATAAGTTCTCTGTTTTTAGAGACTAGAAAAATTATAAACTTTGGAGAAAATTATGTCAGATGAACTTCCTACAAATAATCAAGCTATAGAGTTAACTGAACAGGAAATAGATGCTTTAGCAGGTGGTAAAGAAAATGCTGAGTATGTCGCTAATCAACTTAGTTTGGTTCCTGATGATTTAACACACTCAGTTTCTCAGTCTGTGGATAAAATCTTCTCTGCTATTCCTCTGATTGGCTTGAATTTCTGAAAAATGCCACTATGACCAAAATTCTATAGTTTTAAGCTGGCAATGCTGAATCCGTGAATGTTGTAAAGAAATATAACATTCTTTCATGGCTGCATAAATTCCTAACCGACCTCAGATAATTATATAAAGGTTCAAACAAAGACCGCTCGATTTTATGCTTGCATTCTGCAACGCCTCTCTATTTCCATTGTTAAATTTTTAACAATTAAAACGCTCTCATACCCTTAGAAAATATAAGAGAGTTCAATTATGTCAGAAGTTCTACTGAAGGAACTTAGTAATAGTGATATTGACTGGATGTTGAAGACTGGTAATAGAGAAGAAATTGACTCAGGTCAAGTTCTCATCCGTCAAGGCGAACCTGTTAATGCACTATATATTCTCTTAGATGGAGCATTAACAGTTTCCATATCTCAACCTGATAACAATCCATTGGGACGCGCCTTTGCCGCCTTAGAGGGTGGTGAAATGTCAGGGCGTGAAATCGCCAGATTATCAAGTGGTGAAATCGCAGGAGAAATTCCTTTCATCGAATCATACCTGCCCTCTACCACTGTTAAGGCACTCAAAAAATCGCTGATCTTGTCGATTCCGCGACAGGAGTTGGCAAAAAAACTGAAACAAGATCTCAGTTTTGCTGCCCATCTTTACCGAGCGAGTGCAATTTTGCTTGCAGACAGACTAGAAAAAATTGTTAATCAACTCGGTCATAGCACGCTAGTCCTCAGCCAACCCCGACTGAGAGAAATATTATTTATTTTTGCAGAATTGCATGATAGCGACATCGATTGGTTGATTGTTGCAGGGGATGTAAACCGAATTCCCGCAGGGACTGTTTTGATTCCTGGCGGGAGACCTGTCGAAGCGCTACATATCCTTTTGGATGGAAAATTGACACTTTCCGCCTCCGAGGACGATCGCAATCCTCTAGCCCGTGCCTTTTCTAATTTGGAAGGTGGCGAAACAGTAGAACGTGAGTTTGCCAGATTGTCTCGGGGTGACATCGTCGGAGAAACCCCCTTTGTAGAGGCTCCCCCACCCTCTACAAGCGTGAAAGCCTTGCAAGACTCCTTAGTATTATCAATTCCTCGCTGGCGATTGGCGGCCAAACTTCTGCATGATGTGGGTTTTGCTGCTCGTTTTTATCGAGTGCTGGCAGTTCTTTTAGCAGACAAACAACGGGCAATAGTGAGTCGCCTTGGATACGGCAGACTCAGTTATAGTACGGATCAGCCGCTGGATGAAAATCTCGAATATGAGAATGAACTGGATTCCGATTTTTTGGCGCAAGTAGCGCTAGCTGGAGCCAGATTTGACTGGATGCTGAAAAGAATTAGCCGCAGTTAAAGATCGCAGCTGTTCGGTAACATATTTGCAATTAACTCCGTTAAAGAACAAAAGCATTATTTACAACCACATTGTTACACCTATAACTTGGCATGTAATTTCAGATGGGCAACCCCCATCCTCATATGCCATGCAGATTTTTGGAAAATGGGATGGAGTCAAATGGTTCATCAAAAAAATAATCTGTTTCGCAAACAAGCTTTAGATCATTCTTCTTCACCTGAGCGCTTAGATCAGTTGATGCAAGTAATTAGCCCAACAAAGTGGCTACCTTTGATTGCTATGGGCACTTTGGTTGCATCCGGTTTGGCTTGGAGTGTTTTTGGTCGTATCCCGATTACAGTTGAGGGTAAAGGTGTGCTTGTCTTTCCCAGCAAAGTTGTGGGGTTTCAGTTTCCTAGCATTGAGGGGAAAATCAAGGCAGTAAATGTACGCGCGGGCGACTTTGTCAAGAAAGGACAGGTGCTAGCAACAATTGACCAAGAAGAACTGCAAAAGCAACTACAGCAGCAACGTACCAAACTAGCAGAACTCACAGCGCAGGATCAAAACGCTAATTCACTTCAAAACCAACGCAGCCAATTGCAAATCGTTACGATCGCCCAACAGCGCCAAAACTTAGAGCAAGAATTGCAGCAAGCTCAGGCTCTGACTCCGGTTATTAAGAGTAAAAACCTCGATGCGATCGCCCAGCAGCGAAAAAATATCCAACAAGGTTTGCGTGATGCTGAAGCTTTGGTTCCTACCCTCAAGCAGAGACTTGAGCGGCGTCAGTGGCTGAAAACTCAAGGAGCTATTTCAGATGATACCGTGTTAGAAGCAGAACAGACTTACCTGAATAGTCTCCAAAAAATCGCCGATCTCAAACAACAACTAAAGCAACTAGACATCAGTCAAGTTCAGGCACAAAAGTCCTACCTTCAAAATCTCAATCAAATTGCCTCCCTCAAAACCCAGTTAACACAACTAAACACTCAACAAAAAACCCTTGCTGAGCAAGATTTGCAATCTTCAATTACCCGAACAAATCAGATTCAGGATTTGAAGCGCAGTATTGCCCAACTGGAACGAAAAGTAAATGGTGAGAGCCAAGTAAAGAGCGACCATACCGGACGCATTTTAGAACTCAATATCAATCCTGGACAAATTGTACCTCCGGGAACCCAAATCGGGACTATGGAAGCGCAAGACCCATCCGCCAAGTTGGTTGGTGTCACATTCTTTCCAATTGGTGAGGGCAAAAAGGTTCAAAAGGGCATGAAAGTGCAAATTACACCCTCCACAGTCGAGCGAGAACGCTTTGGCGGTATTGTCGGCAATGTCACCCATGTTTCACCCTTTCCTGTTACTAAAGAGAGCGCCTCAAAAGTGATCGGCAGTCCAGAAATCGTACAAAGTCTGGTGTCCGATCAACCTCAGATCCAAATTATGACTGAACTGAAACCAGACGCCTCAACCTTCAGTGGCTATAAATGGTCTTCTTCCAAGGGCCCAGAACAGAAAATGACTCCTGGAACCACTTCCTCTGTGCGAGTAACTGTGAAAGAAGAAGCCCCCATTTCTTTTGTTTTGCCCATTCTCAAATCTTTAGGTAGTTCGTAGGAAAGAGTGGGAGAGGGGGAAATGGGGAGATGGGGAGATGGGGAAATGGGGGGAGTGGAATAATAACCCACTAACTACTAACTACTAACTACTAACTACTAACCACTAACTAATGACTAATGACCAATGACTATTGACTATTGACTATGTTAAAGCGAAAACTACAAACACTATTTAAAAAGCGTAAAGATACCCGGCGTCGCACACCCACACTGCTGCAAATGGAAGCTGTGGAATGTGGCGCTGCTTCTTTAGGAATTATTCTTGGTTATTACGGTCGAATTGTACCTCTAGCAAAACTCCGTCAAGATTGCGGTATATCGCGTGATGGGAGTAAAGCCACTAACGTTCTCGCTGCTGCTAGAAGCTACGGGTTGAATGCCAAAGGCTTCAAAACAGAGTTGGACGCACTGCGGGAAATGCAATGCCCCTACATTGTGTTTTGGAATTTCAACCATTTCTTGGTGGTAGAGGGATTCGACAAAGATCGAGTTTATCTTAATGACCCCGCCAGCGGGCCGCGCAACGTCTCCTTGGAAGAATTTAGCAATTCCTTCACAGGTGTAGTGCTGGTTATGCAGCCTGGCCCGGAGTTCAAAAAAGGGGGAAGCAAACCCAGCATTCTCTTGGCTTTGTGGCAAAGGCTGCGCTTTTCTGTTGGGGCGCTTGTTTATTGTGTAGTGGCAGGGTTGCTGTTGGTAATTCCTGGAATGGCAATGCCAGCTTTTTCGCAGGTGTTTGTAGACAATATTTTAATTCAGGGTCGCAAAGAATGGCTGAATCCGCTAATTTTGGGGATTATCTTCACAGCAGTGATTACGGGATTTTTGACAC
The DNA here is from genome assembly GCF_000517105.1 of Fischerella sp. PCC 9605. GTDB lineage: Bacteria > Cyanobacteriota > Cyanobacteriia > Cyanobacteriales > Nostocaceae > PCC9605. Next base: position 2,092,829 of record NZ_KI912148.1, read on the forward strand.
TACTACAGTTACAGTCCCTGCGCCGGATGAAAATCAAGCTGTCTGTGGGAATGTCCAGTCAATTTCTATGGCATATTTTACACTTACCTGTTAGTTTTTACGATCAACGCTTTGCTGGCGAAATCAGCAGCCGCGTCCAGCTCAACGACATCTTAGCCAGCTTGCTTTCAGGTAAATTAGCTACGACAGCGATCGCCGCAATCACAGTAATTTTTTATGCTGCGATCATGCTGCAATATGACTTAGTACTGACCTCAATAGGCATAGCTTTTGTTGCTTTTAACCTCCTGGCATTGCAATGGGTATCCCGACGACGGGTGGACGCCAATATGCGATTGCAACAGGATCAAGGAAAAGTTACCGGAGTGTCAATTTCTGGTCTCCAGAGTATGGAAACACTTAAGGCATCCGGCTTAGAATCAGATTTCTTCTCCCGGTGGGCAGGCTACTATGCCAAATCGATCAACGCCCAGCAGGAAATGGACGTCACAAACCAAGCTTTGGGGGTGTTGCCTTCTTTTCTCTCTAGGGTAGCCTCAATGTTACTGATCACCGTGGGTGGTCTACGGGTAATTGATGGACATTTAAGCATTGGGATGCTAGTGGCATTTCAAGCTCTCATGCAACAGTTTATGCAGCCTGTAAATAATCTCATCACCCTTGGCAGCAACTTGCAAGAAGTAGAAGGTAGTATCACTCGCCTTGATGATGTTTTACAAAACCCGACAGATCGGCAAGTCGATAAGGGACAAGGGGGACAAGGGAAAGGGGACAAGGGAAAGGGGACAAGGGAAGGAGGACAAGGAGGACAAGCAAACAAGGGGACACGAGGACGCCAGGGTATGAAAGATATTTTTGATAAGTTATCCACCTCACAGGGCGATCCAGTCGCCTCGTCTCCGCGTTATCCAGTCTCTGCGCCTGCCACTCCTGCGACCAAATTGCAAGGATACGTCGAGCTACGCAACGTTACATTTGGCTACAACCGGGTTGCTGCTCCTTTGATTGAAAATTTTAACTTCTCACTCAAACCAGGGCAACGAGTGGCTTTGGTGGGTGGAAGTGGTTCTGGTAAATCTACGATCGCCAAAATGGTAGCTGGGTTATACGCACCTTGGCAGGGAGAAATCCTGTTTGACGGTATACCCAGAAGCGAAATTCCTCGCCAGGTGTTAGTTAATTCTCTAGCGTTAGTAGAGCAGGATATCTTTTTATTTGCTGGCAGTGTCCGAGAAAACTTGACACTGTGGGATACCACTGTGCCGGAAAGTAATTTGGTGCGTGCTTGTAAAGATGCGGCAATCCACGATGTAGTCATCTCCTTACCAGGGGGTTACGGTGCGGAACTATTAGAAGGCGCTAGCAACTTGAGTGGGGGTCAGCGACAGCGCTTAGAAATTGCCCGGGCTTTGGTTAATAACCCCGCCATTTTAGTAATGGATGAAGCTACCAGCGCCCTCGATACCGAAACCGAAAAAATCATTGACCGGAAACTGCGCCAGCGAGGTTGTACTTGTATTATTGTGGCGCATCGACTCAGCACCATCCGAGATTGTGATGAAATTATTGTCCTCGAACGAGGAAAAGTAGTCCAACGCGGAACCCATGACGAATTAAAGCAAGTTGAGGGTACATATTTGCAATTGATCCGTAGCGAAGGAGGAGCGCTTTAAAAAAGTCAAAAGTCAAGAGTTGTAGAGACGTGCCATGGCACGTCTCTACAGAGTCAAGAGTCAAGAGTCAAAAATAATTTACGTCTAATGTGAATTCATAAAGGTCAGTAATAGGTAATAGGTAATAAAACTACTAATCACCAATCACCAATCCCATCTGTGTGCACCCCCCTCATTCCCCCCTCTTGTAGGGGTGAACGTAGAGGAAAAACTTTTATTTATTGTGCATCCGTGGTCGATTTCTAAAACAATATCTTGGTCATATAGCAATCCTAAATCATTCGTGAAACTCTTTTTTTCTCTTTCTTTGTGTTCTTTGCGTCCTTTGTGGTTCGTTTCTCAAAAACATTTTCCACAAATCAGATAGGACTGCTATAGCCTTAATTCCCATCAAACATAAATTTTACTTTCTTATTTTTAATTGGAGCAGCGACTGATGTTAGAACAAATCAGTTTTGTGATTCCACAAGGACAACAATATATATTAAAAGGTAATCAGCCAATACTTTTAAATGACCCGCAGACGGTTTGGCTAGTCAAATCTGGTTCTTTGGCGCTATTTGCGATCGCAGTTAAAGATGGTGTTCCCGAGGGTTCTCGCCGTTATTTATTAACTATTGGAGACGGAGGGGCGATGTTCTCTACAATCCCCAACCAAACGGAGGAGCAGCGCCAGATCCTAGCGGTGTCGATGGAGGAGACAGAACTCCTGAAGATGTCAAAAGATGATTTTAACAGATTAATTGCCAGCGCTAATGGTGAGGCAGCAGCTTTGGTAGACGGCTGGGTGAATCAACTAGGCTTCGCACTGTCTGAAATTACTCCCCCAGGAATACCAGTTAAACCAGAGGGAATTAACTTTTTCTCCCTAAATAACGGCAATATCTTTCAGCCCCAGCAAGGTACTGTATCCTGGGTGCAAATCCAGGAAGGATATGCTCGCTGGATGGGATTAGAAGAATTGCAACTTTCTTGTGCATCCGGAATGTTGCCTTTGAGTGCAGATATGTGGTTGCAGGCAGATAGTATTGTTGAACTTGCCACTAAAAACACCTCGGATCTGCAAAATGGGAATACTATCTTAGAAAGTTTGTCCCAACTTAATACCTATTTCCTCCAAGGCATTGATTTATTAGAGCAGTCGGAAATCTCCGCAGAATTACATAGATTTCAAGAAAGAGAACGTCTCAATTATAATGTCATGCAAGAGGCGTTGGCGGAACTGTCATCCGTGCTGGAAGTACGGAAATCAGCTTTTTCCTCAGAGATGAAATCGGCTGATGACCCAGATCAAGCCCTGTTGATTGCTGCTGGTGCAGTGGGGCGGGCTTTGGGAATTAAGATTTGTCCTCCCGCCCAATCGGAAGACCTCAGACGGGTAGCAGAACCACTAGAAGCGATCGCCCGTGCTTCCCGGGTAAGGATGCGTCGGATTTCTTTAACTGATAAGTGGTGGAAAAAGGACTCTGGCCCTGTCCTGACCTACACTAAAGACGATCATCCCGTGGCAATATTGCCAAAATCTGATAACCGCTACGAGATTTTCGATCCCCTAGAACGGACTCGCACCCTTGTAGATGAGCGCACTGCTGCCAAGCTGACTCCGACTGGCTACGTTTTTTATCGACCTTTCCCCGATACAAAATTTAAAATCCTGGATTTACTTCAGTTTGCGCTGCGAGGACACGTCAAAGATCTGATCTATGTACTTTTGGCTGGAGTTTGCACCACTGTGTTGGGGATGCTCACACCCCAAGCTACCGCCGTCCTCATCGACAGTGCCATTCCCGATGCTAACCGGGGATTATTAATGCAAATAGGCTTGGGTCTTTTGGCTGTCACCTTTGGACAAGCTTTGTTTGACCTCACTCAGGCATTTGCGATCATCAGAGTACAAACTTTTGCGGAATCTTCTACGCAAGCGGCGGTATGGGATCGGCTTTTGAATTTGCAAGCATCGTTTTTCCGTCAGTTCTCAGTTGGTGACTTGAAATCTCGGGTTAGTGCCATCTCTAGTATCCACCAGAAACTAAGTAGCACTGTTCTCAAAAGCATCTTCTCCAGTTTCTTTTCGCTGCTCAACCTCGCGCTGCTATTCTACTACAGTACAACACTCGCTTTATTAGCCTGTTTAGTCGCCGTTGTCAATATTGGCGTCACGATTTTCTCTGGGATGCTGACTGTGCGTAAGTTCCGGCCATTGCTGGAGTTGGAAGGACAAATCTTTGGTTTGATGGTGCAATTGATTAATGGTGTAGCGAAAATCCGAGTCTCGGGAGCAGAGGCACGAGCTTTTGCTTACTGGAGCAGACAGTATACACATCAACTCAAACTCATGTTGAGAACCCAGAGTATTGAAGATGGTGTGACTTTTATTACTAAAATCCTGCCACCGCTCACAAATGCTCTGCTGTTTTGGGCTGCTGCTAGTATGCTCCAAGAGTCGCCCGAAGGTGGTGGCTTGTCTACTGGTATCTTTCTCGCCTTCAATGCTGCGTTTGGTAGCTTTATTGGTGGAGCCACTAATCTCAGTACTACAATTGTGGACGTTATGCAAGTCTTGCCAATGTGGAAGCGTGCCGAACCAATTCTCGAAGCTGTACCAGAAATCTCTGCTAGCAAAACCGACCCTGGCAGGCTATCAGGCAAACTGCTTGTAGATCATGTGGTTTTCCGCTATCGAGATGATGGCCCTCTAACGTTGGATGATGTGACTATCAAAGCTGAGCCGGGAGAGTATATCGCTCTGGTTGGACCTTCTGGGAGTGGGAAATCGACTTTGTTTCGTTTGTTGCTGGGATTTGACCATCCTGAATCTGGCACTATTTACTACGACGGACAAGACTTGGCTGGGTTGGATGTTAATGCTGTGCGCCGACAGCTGGGTGTGGTGATGCAAAATAGCCGGATGATGTCAGGTTCCATCTTTGATAACATTGCCAGCGGAGCCATGATTACAATGGAGGAAGCTTGGGAAGCAGCGCGGGCTTCTGGCTTAGCGGATGATATTGAAGCTATGCCAATGGGTATGCACACTGTTGTTAGTGAGGGAGCCACTAACCTCTCTGGTGGACAACGGCAACGTTTATTAATTGCCCGAGCGCTAGTATTAAAACCCCGGATTCTGCTGTTTGATGAAGCTACTAGTGCTTTAGATAACAGAACTCAGGCGATTGTCAGTGAAAGCTTGGAAAGATTGCAGGTGACTAGAATTGCGATCGCTCACCGACTTAGCACCATCCGCAATGCTCACCGCATTTATGTACTTCAGGACGGTAGGGTCGTACAGCAAGGAAGTTTCGACGAACTGGCAAAACAACAAGGGCTGTTTGCTCAACTCATGGCGCGGCAGATGCTTTGATATAGACAGCGATCGCTATTGCGATCCGATCCCGGGCTTGACAGTATAAATTAATTCTAGAAATTAGTAAAAAATATGAAATTAGGTAAACATGCCCTAATAACAGGGAGTTCACGTGGTATCGGTAGAGCGATCGCCATAAAATTAGCAAAGCATGGTGTCAACATCGCAATTCATTATTACAAGAATGAAGAGGCCGCTAACGATACCTTGTTAAAATTACGAGAGCAGGGCGCTGATGGTTTTTTGGTACAAGCCGATGTGTCAAACCCAGAGGACATCAGCCGCATGTTTAACCAAGTTCAAGATAAGTTCGGCAAACTCGACATTTTCGTAAGCAACGCCCGGCCTGACATGTCTGCGTTTTACCACTCTCCTATGGAGATAACTCTGGATCATTGGCGTGCAGCTCTCGATTCGCAAGCACAAGCATTTCTCCTCGGCACGCAAAAAGCAGCTCGCCTCATGCTCGACGGTGGAAGAATCATTGCCATTACTTACTCGCCCAGCGGACGCACAGGCTAGTTGGCAACCGTGGGCTGCGATGGGAACTGCCAAAGCTGCACTAGACTCGCTGTGTCGCTACTTCGCAGTGGCTTTAGCTCCTCGTAGAATCACCGTGAATGGTATTAGTCCCGGATGCATTTTTGGCGAACCAAACGTTATTGATGGCGGCATTTTGCGTGTTTTGCGGCAAAATGTACAAGAGGCGATTCAAAACTGGCATCAAAGTGGATGGACACCGATGAGACGATTGGGAACTCCAGAAGATATCGCCAATGCTGTTATGCTTTTGTGCATGGAAGAAGCCAATTTTATTACAGGTCAAATGATCTACGTAGACGGTGGAGCCTCCATTATGGACGCCGTTTTCCCACTCGACATTCAGCAAGGATAGTTGGTTGTGGTAAACTGCAAGCGATCGCACTCTAACATTAGAATCAAGTAGATCATTGAGCGATCTGTCTAGGTGTTTTAAGTGCAAAACCTCAACGTTCACACCTCAAACCGCAATGTTCTCATTTCATACTGCAACGTTCTCACTTGAAACCACAACGTTCTCACTTGAAACCACAACGTTCTCACTTGAAACCGCAATGTTCTCATTTCATACTGCAACGTTCTCACTTTAAACCTCAACGTTCTCACTTTAAACCGCAACGTTCTCATTTCAAACCGCAACGTTCTCACTTGAAACCACAACGTTCTCACTTGAAACCTCAACGTTCTCACTTCAAACCTCAACGTTGCGATCGCCCAACCATAAATAGTCTTCTTTCATCTGATGAGCAAGCCTCTCGGGAGCTAGGGTTGATTATTCTGGGTATGAATTTGAAATGTGGGTGGAGTGTAATCAACGGGTAAGTAGTTGCTGGGAATGGTGGAATGATTGCCATCTCGAATCGAAGAATACGCTGGAGATAGAATCTCAATGCCTGCTTGATTGCAATAATCTTGGATGTTTTGATGCAACTGTGAATAAATCTTGGGCATCAACTGAGGATGATCGCTGTAAGCATTTAATTCATAACTGACATTGAAATCATTCAATCCAGTTTGCAATACAAACGGACCCGGTTCAGATAAAATGCCTGACGTTGCTTTTGCGGCTTGAATTAACACCTCATGAACCTTACGCCAGGGCAGCTCGTATCCTAGTGTAATTGTTGTGTGTAGCAGTAAGTAAGTATTGGCTTCGCGGGAAATCGCATTGAAATTAATCACGTTGCTGTTTAGAACTGATGAATTAGGAATCGTGATCACTTCTTTTTTGAAGGTGAGAATTCGAGTCACAAATAAAGATTTTTCAATCACTTCTCCTGTCGTATCTTCAATCCGAATGATGTCACCAATCCGGAAGGCACGAGTATAGATCAAAATTACACCGGCAATCGCGTTGGCAATGGCAGACGACGATCCTAATGTGAACAGCGCGCCTAAGAACAGAGAAATGCTCTGAAAGGCAGGCGAGTTAAATCCGGGTAGATAAGGAGCCGCAACGATACAGGCGATCGCAACAATGAGAATCGTAGCTAGGCGATTGGTGGGTTGTATCCATTCTGCATAGAACCAGGGGTAGGCATTGTCTTGCCCCAATTCAGTAATGATTAGCTTGGCAAATTGAACGATGTAGTAGGTGAGAAAAGCAATGATTGCGACGATCGCTAGGTTCGGAAGAGATTGAACAAATGCTGTTACTAATTGGTTGATGCGATAGGCAATGTTGTTAAAAATAGATCTGCCAATCGCCCTTGTTGCTGGAAATTGACTGAGAACAAAGGGGGTATAGAGATAAAAACTAACTAAAATTAGCAGCAATCGCAGAATTTTAACGATGCCAGAAAGCAAATAGCCAGTGGCATCTGAACCTAAAAGCTGAAAATTTTGAATTCTTAAATCTAACGCATCCGCTTGCCGAGCCGCTTTAATCTTAATGAGGAAACGAGAGATAAACCGTTGTAGCAGAACCAGAAAACTAATCAGAGCGATCGTACTGAGAACGGCAAACACGATGGCCCACACAATTTTTTTGGTACTGCGATCGTGGCGATATTGAGTAACGGCAGATTGCATAATTTTAACGGTCTTCTGTGCAATCTCCTGACTGACTGATTGCCTTCTCGATCGCTGTCTCTAACAGTGAAGAGAACCGTGTCAAGAGCGAAAACAACGGATGCGTCATCCTGTTCTTCAACCCGGATAGTTTCCGGTGAGATAGAATCATCATTTGCTACTCTAGTTAAGCGATCGTTGATTACATTTGCTCGTTCTTCGGCGGACGCAACACCTGGAATGCCCTGCCTGACACGAAACAATATATTCCCATCCAGAACAATCGGATAGCCGTCAACTTGATTACCCAGTAGACTACTCTGCTGAGCATCAGCCGGATAAATGGCGAGTGTCAAAAAAACGATAGTTATACTCAGAATGAACCAGGCTTGTAATCGTCGGTAAACGTAACAAAAGCGATGAGTGGGAGAGCCCATAGTCTTCGGAAAGGATAACGGTTAGACCTATAACTTTTTACACAGTTGCATAATGAATAAAATTTAACTGGTGGGAAAGATCCCATTCAATGCAGAAATAAGCAGTACCAAACCGCCAGCAATCTCTATCGCTTCTAGAGAAATGTGATATTTATCTACTAGGTTGCGTCCCAGCAGAAACACATAAAGGCAAATGGCAGTGGCGATCGCAATCCCCTTAATTGCCAATTCCCGCTTGAATTTGAGTTCCATTGCTTGAGTCAAATTGGCAAAGGCAGGAATGATTTTAATGGGACCCAACGTCAAGAAGAAAATGGTGAAAATAAATTCTTCTGTTTCCATATCTGTACTAGATTAGGGAGTCGCCAACCAAAGACAAAGCTTACTCTACGGTTGCTGGCAAAAACTTGAACGGCTCTGTAGGTTGGAACTGCGCCGCCGTATTGCCAGCAAAAAAGGTGCCATCCGTCGGGGTCAGCTTCTTGGTCGGTGCACCCGGTGAGAAATCCAGGTCTGACAAGCTGACCCAGAATACATTTGGGATGCGAGTGGATTCAAAGAAGTAACGCTTGTTCTTGTGATCTGCCACAACGCGCCAAATCGTTGAGGAGATGTTGGGCTGTCCCGGTGTACTGATGCCTAGGGGTACTGACGCATTGCGAATCACCGAAAAAACACTGGCAATGGCTTCATTAATATTCGAGGTCTGAGGAATCGCCTTGATGTAAAACGAGGCTCGAACAAACCGATCGGCGGCTCGATTTGTGCCCGGCAGCATGGTGGTGCCACCAATCTGCTCCCAGTAATTGTTCAGGGCAATCTGTTGATCGTACACGGGTGAATTGGTCATCACCTGAAATTCACGACCGTGATGAATCACCAGCTTTCCACCCACGTACTCAAAAATTGCTGAATCACCTGAAGGGTCAGAAATCGACAGGTGGATGGTGCCTTCCTGATCGTCGGGTGTCTTAACCGGCACAATGTAAAACGGTTCTTTGCCTAAGTCCTCCACTGCCTCGGCGACGGTGGCATAGTTGTCCAACACGTATTGCGCCCAAGCAGAAAGGCACAGGGGTTTACGCGGGTCATTGCTGGTGGGTGTCGGATATTCTGTCTCAACCAGATAAAGCATGTTTGCGACCAGTCCTTTCTCGTTGATGCCGTCGGTTGAACCAACATCGAAGCCCGCTGCTACGACACTGCCATATTTGGAGATCCACTGAATGGATTTGAACCCAGCTGCCCCATCACGCTTAATGCCCCGTGGGAATGCCCAGAGGTTTGTCCCCATGTCGCTCTTCCAGTCCATGGTTCGCCCAGTAATGATTGTGTCTTCCGGTCCAAGATAAACAACTCGAGTGCACATCCCCTGATTCTTCCTATTGATTGATGGTTCTTGATTTAAAATTGTCGGTCAATTCCTTCGCACAATCATCCACTACTCCTCCTTAAGTTGGTCGCGATCGCACTCTTCTAAGCAATCGCGGCCTGGAGTTCCGGACGGCTATACCAGCTATAGTGACCTTCTACAACGGGTTTAATATTCAACTGTTGTCGCCATTCCTCAAGTGGGCGTTCCAGACCCTCTTCCCACTTCACTGGAAATAGGGGTTTGGCAACCTGTCCCATCGCAATTCCTGCTGACGCCAAGTCAAATATATACCTTAACGTCTTCAACTGCTCTGCTGGTTCCAGGTTTTCACTGTACAGTTCTTCACTGCGGAAAAATGCCATCAGAAGTGCTATTAAATCGAGAAAGATAAAAGTCGGATAACGAATCTGCCCAGCCATAACCGAAATTACACCAAACTCACCAAAATTATCCATGCTATATCCAGTAATAATGTGATGAATGTCGTGAGTTTTATAAACCCTGAAGCTAATGTAGTCAGCCTCCTGCTCAAAACTTTCAGGCGTGCGATAGAACTGAGGGTCATAGCCTAAAGTACTCATCACCCTGGCATAAGTCCAGCCTAGCGATCCTTTAGGCATATTTAACATTGCTGCTAAATCGTAGGGAGAACCCGCATAACGTTCTTTTAACATCGCAGCACAGGCTGGATCGGACTGAACGGCTTTGATGCATAATTGCATCGGATGACTAGCATGTAGTTTTTCACTAAGATCAAACACATTGTTAGTATCTTTACCCGCTCCGGCAGCCAGATCTACCAGTTCAAGAAATTGGTTTACCTTGTCTGGTGTAACGAGGTTCTGAATGTATCGAAATCCCATAAGTTAAATTCCTCCATATTTGTGTAGTGGCATAGTTGCTTGTGGTATGTGATTGCACATTCAAGGTTTGCCAGCTGGGCTTTGGCTGACTTCAGAATTATGAGCGTGCCTCCTCAAAAGAGATTCAGTATTCGTTTGATAATTTCCTTGCGATCCTGCATAACATCTCAAACCAATGCAAGCATTATCAATTCTTTACATGAGTGAATACTGTTCTCAATTTGCAATCACTCTATCAGGATTCCAGGGAGCTACCTAACAAATATGCTCTTGTGACAAAATTTTCACGATCAAGTATCAAAATAAATTGGTTCTTTTCTGATTTTGGTGAAGCTCTCAAGGGATGTCCCGCCTTATTATCTCTTTTATTGTCCTAACCACTACCAACCGTTTTATTTTCAAGCCAGATCTAATAAGCTCAATTATTTATCTAGATAAATAATTATTCGCATTTCAATTTTTGCTTTAATTTTTACTTTCTTCAATGACAGTTAAGTCAGTTAAGCAGAACTTTATAAAGTCAGGATAAAAGCTGGTATTTGAGGCTGAAAGCGTAACAGAAGTTAGCATACAAAGTGAAGAAAAGTGAAGAAAGTTGAGATAAAGTTACACCCCTTCCTTAATTCAAAATTCAAAATCGTGTTTCTTATTAATTTTGCATTTTGCATTTTGAATTTTGATTTGAAGCAAAGCGATTGCCAATTGTGGTTTAGTTTTATATTTATCTGTTGCTTTTAATCGCTTTTGTGGTTTAAAAACTTTAAACATTAATGGAAAAGTTATTCCGTTTAGAATGCCATATGCATTTACTGATACAATTCCATTCTCTACCTTCCCCAAATTACTAATATACTGCCTGTCTACACAATCAGTAGTTTTACCTTAGCCGAGTAAAGCGCGTTTATATGGTGAAAAAAATCATTTTTGAAACACCAAGACACGTAGACACGCCTTCTTCGGCTTCCCGCAGGGTAGACACAAAGAAGAAAATAGTCTTGTTTACTGAGATTTGTGTTGGTTTTTAACCACCTTGACAAGGCTAAACCAGATAAACGACTAATATTCACTATCGACATAACACAATGGTGCGATCAAAATGTTTTGCTCATCAGCTTGATAATATCCAATTAAATGGTATGGACATATAGCAAACACCTAATTCTAAGCTACTATAAGCAGTAATTTCAATCACAATTAGTATTAATCTAAAGTTAATGAAAATATTACTGAAAATTAACCAATAAATATATTATTCTTGAAAACAGCAATTTTAAACTAAACAGGTCACTAAGTTTAAGCAACATGTTTTTTTTGAATTTTGCTTGCTCTATATACGTTTTGCCAGTGAAAATTATCAGATTTAATTCTATCTTTTTTTATATAAAGATAGGTGCATTTAAATCATTGTTATATACAAAGTTAAGGAATATACTCTGTTTATTACTGACTATTCATATAGTCAATTTAACTTTTGTACCAAGTAAAGTTTTTATTTAAAGAAACATCAAATAGCTGTCTTGAAAATAGGGAACTCTTAACAGGGAAGAGAGATTTTAATTCTTTGCCGTGCGCCCCGATGCATGGCAGCCTTGCAAGAAAAGGCAAAGCGGAACGGTGACGATGCTTTTGCATTTGGCAGCTATTAAATAATCCCAAAGATGCACAGCTATTTTGGCCGCTCACTACCGATACACTCTATCGACTAGTGGGTGATCGCCAAAATGCCGCGATCGCTCTTTCCTGAGATTGCAGTTTAGTGTGAGCAGACTTAACTCAAACATCTGTACCTATGAACAAACCTACTTTAGTTGGATTTTCCTATCTTCCGGCAGATACCTTTGCCGACGGTTCACCTTCTGGTGCAAATGATGGCACAGGCAAACCCATTTCTAGTAATGGGCGTACTGGGCCATTTCCAGGACAACCCGTCCAAGGTTTCAGTGGTGTTCAGTTTGCTGACTTAGATAGTTACTGGTTTTTATCAGACAACGGCTTTGGCAGTCAGACCAATAGTGCTGATTATTTGCTGCGAATTCACAAAGTCGATCCTAATTTCAAAACAGTTGATAATGGTAATGGCAATGCAGAGTCGACTGAATTTATTCAACTATCCGACCCCAATAATCTGATTGGGTGGCAAATCGTCAATGAAACGTCACCAGATCGCCAACTGACAGGGGCTGACTTCGATCCGGAATCGATAGTGTTGGCTGAGGATGGCACGATTTGGATTGGTGAAGAATTCGGGCCCTATCTGCTGCATTTTGATAGCAATGGTGTGCTAATTGATCCTCCCATTGCCACCCCGAATATTTACCCACTCGATACTCTCGGCGGACAAGACCCCATCGTCATCGGTCACAGAGGCGGTACACCTGGAATCCGTCCAGAACATACGATCGGCGACCTCGGCGGAGACTTAATTGCTTCTAACAACTTGGGTGCTGAATTCGGAGCAGACTTTCTCGAACCTGACTTGGTGGTAACTAAGGATGGAGTTTTAATCGTCCGCCATGAGCCTGTGTTGGCAAGTGTGGAGACTGATGAGAACGGTAATATTATTTACGATGAGAACGGCAAGCCCGTTATCAAAGAAGCCACAACCAACGTCGCTAATTTTGAGAAGTTTGGCGATCGCCTAACTACGAAAGTTGTAGATGGAGAATCTATTACCGGCTGGTTCGCCGAAGATTTCACACTCGCTGAAATTAAGGAATTGCGAGCAGTCGAGCGTCTTCCAGAGATCCGCCCTGAAAGCACCAACTATGATGGCTTCTTCCAAATCCCCACATTGGCAGAGTACATCAACTTTGTCAAAGAGTACGAAGCCAAAACTGGGAAGAAACTTGGTATTTATCCCGAAACCAAGCACCCCACCTACTTTGCCGAGACAGGCAAGTATCTCGATGGCACTCCTATTAACATCGATACTTCCCAACTGCTGATTGATACTCTCGTTGCCAACGAGTTTACCGATCCCGATCGCGTTTTTATTCAATCCTTTGAGGTTTCTAATCTCAAGCAGCTCAAAAACGAAATCATGCCAGCAGCTGGAGTTGATATACCGCTGGTGCAGCTAATTGATAGTAGCGGCGCTCCCTACGACTACGTTGACGACGGAATTGCTAAAACCTACGCTGACCTAACTACCCCAGAAGGGTTGACAGAAATTGCAACCTATGCAGAGGGAATCGGCCCTAGCAAACGTCTGATTGTACCCGCTGCAACTGTTGATAACAATGGCGATGGTCAAGCAGATGACATTAACGGGGATGGAGAAATTAGCGATGCCGATCGATTTGCGGGTGAGCCAACTTCTCTAGTTGACGATGCTCATGCAGCTGGGTTACTAGTGCATCCTTATACCTTCCGCAGTGATGACTATTATCTGTTAGCTGACTACAAGGGCAACCCAGAATTGGAGTACGAGCAGTTTATTCGCTTGGGTGTAGACGGCTACTTCACCGATTTTGTCGATGATGGAGTTGCTGCTAAGGACAAAGTCACGGCAGATGAAGTTAGTTCTCCCCAAAACTCAGCAGTAAAAGAAGACAAAGCGATCGATAATCTCGCGCGATCGCGTGGCTTTGAGGCGATGAGTTACAGTCCCGATCGCCAAACGCTCTATCCCATACTAGAAGGATACGTTGCCGGCGACCCAACAGATTCTCGACGTGTTTACAAATTTGATGTTGCGTCTAAGTCCTTTAATCAGGATTTGGTTGGTTATTATCAAGTAGACAATCCCGACCATGCAATCGGTGATGCAACTGGGATCAACGATACTGAATTCTTAATTATTGAGCGCGATGAAAAATTCGGAGCAGAGGCACAGTTCAAGAAAATCTTCAAAGTTGATGTTACCAAAACCAACGATCAGGGCTACCTCCAGAAAGAGGAAGTAATTGATTTGCTCAATATTGCCGACCCCAACGACCTAAATGGCGATGGCAGCGACGTCTTTACTTTCCCTTTTCTCACTATCGAAGATATTTTGGTTGTTGACGAAAATACTATCCTGCTTGCCAACGACAACAACTATCCATTCAACGCAATCCGCAATCCCTCACAACCAGATAACAATGAATTGATCAAGGTTGAATTGTCTACTCCCCTCAACCTCGATCCTCGCCTAGGAACGCCCAAATCTGAAGCAGAACCACCCTCTGATACTCCTACTTTTACCCAGCAGGATCTATATTTCGGACGCGATATCCCCGGTGGCGCAGAAGTATCGGATGCAGAATTTCAAGCCTTCGTTGATGAGGTAATCGTACCCCTCGTTCCTGGATTAACCCTATTTGATGCCAGAGGGCAGGTGAAAGATGCAGATGGCGACATCAATAAAGAAAAATCCAATGTCGTCACCCTGATTTTGGAGGACACACCCGAAAACGCTACCATTGTTAACCAAGTACTAGCCGCTTATAATGAGCGATTTAAAGGAGCCGGAACCCTACAAGTTACCAATAGCGATGATCTTAAAGTCAGCTTTGAGCTAACCGACGATTTGATTGACAATGACCCCACACCGGAGTTTGTTCAAGCAGATTTGTACTTTGGGCGCAATATTTCTACAGGTGGACAAGTTTCTGAACAGGAGTTTAGTCAGTTTTTAGACAAAAGTATTACTCCTCGTTTCACCGGTTTAACCGTGTTTAACGCCGAAGGACGATTCTTGGATGACACAAGTTCAGTGGTTGAGGAACCAAGCAAGGTAGTCACGCTCCTTTTTGAGGACACTCAAAATAATGAAGATGCCCTTCAAGAAGTTGTTCAGGCATACATCGACGAGTTCCAGCAGCAAAGCGTCCTGCAAGTTGTCAACGAGGATATCGAAGTTAGTTTCGGCCCGGCTGAGGACGTAATTGATAATGACCCCACACCAGAACTTATCCAGGCAGACCTTTACTTTGGACGCAATATTCCCAACGCTAGACAAGTTTCCGAGCAGGATTTTCAGCGATTTCTGGATGAGTTTGTTTCGCCTCGTTTCGCGGGTTTAACTACGTTTGATGCCCAAGGACAAGTGCGGGATGAGGACGGCAGCATTCTCAAAGAGCCATCCAAGGTTGTTACCCTGATTTTGGAAGACACCCAGACAAACGAAGATGCTATTAATGAGGTGCTGACAGCTTATCAGGAAAAATTTAATGGAGCTGGAGTAGTGCAAGTCATCGACGAAGAAATTACTGCCCTCACTCCCAAAACCATATTTGGTACGCCAGGTAACGATGAGTTATATGCTGACATTGGCAGGGGTGAAAACATTGTTACTGGTGGTGAGGGAGCCGATCAATTTTGGATTGTTAGCGATGAAACAAATTTGCCAGCAAAACCAAATACTATCACTGACTTCAATAGTGCAGAGGGAGATGTGATTGGCTTGGATGGTACCAGTTTTACCTTCGAGTCTCTTGGCAGTGATTGGACAACTCGCCAAGAAGGTAACGACGCAGTCATCCAAGTCTTTGGTCAAGATGTAGCTGTGCTACTGGGAATTCAGGCAAACAGTCTCACCCAGGCAAACTTTGTTTTTGCCTAAGGCAATAAGTAAAGGGTAAGGGAAAAAGGGAAAAGTGCAAGGTGTAAGGTTTTTTACCTATGCTCTATTCCCTATTCCTAACAATTCTGTTTTTGTCCAGCACTTAGATACGTAATTTATTATTAATTTATTATTAATTTATGATTAGCGATCGCCCTTAGGAGAAAACCAGCGATCGCGTGCCTCATTGTCTAAAACTTTTACCAAATTAGAGCATTCCATATAAAACTGTTATAAAACAGTGTCTAGGAGTTAGAGGCGGGTTTGCTACCATCCTTCGCGGCGAAATATTTGGTCAAACTCGCCCGTACAGCAGTGTGGCAAGACCATTGCAGCCATACGTTAAAATAATTTATCTGTAGGTTAAAAATAGATTGTGCACTATTGGATGAAGCACCTCCAGGGTGTCCTGTTTCTCTATCAACCTGTGAGATACAACATCCAGATGCATGAGGTGAGAGTTAAGACAAATGGCAAATTCCCCCCAAGTATCTATCCGCATCCCACCTGAGACACTCAAGCGCATTGATCTACTGGCGCAGAAACTTTACCCCTCTCGTCGAGCTGGAAAAAATCCGAATCGCTCTCAAGTTATTTTAGATGCGATCGCCCAATATTTAGAGCAACACGAGTCTAGCTATACAAGCACTCTGGAAATTGATGAACAGCTTGATGATAAGCCAATTAACAAAGTGCTCCAACACTACCCTAGCTATACAAGCACTCTGGAAATTGATGAACAGCTTGATGATAAGCCAATTAACAAAGTGCTCCAACACTACCCCAAGGATATAGAACTTGCTACACAGTACTCTAAGGACATAGAACCTCCTATGCGAGAGTACATAGATTGGTGGTTCGATTATTTTTCATATATGAAGAAGCTCACTGACATATGGTTTGGTGCCAAATAATAGCTATTTTTGGACACAAGTAACTTTATGAGTCACAGTAACAATTGATACTAGCAATAAATTTTTAGAGTAGCAGGCTTGCTTCTTTTCCACTTGAAAAGTATCTATTATATGTAAAAAAAGTAACTTTTGCTAGAGGGGAAAAGTTATTTTTTAGGGTGTGTTAGCTGACCGAACACAGCCTGTAATTTTTTAGTAATCTAAAAACGGAAAAGGAGTAGATTATTGGCTATCAATAAATAATTCAATTTATACCATTTCATGTTGAACGCAATACATATAAATCCTGACAGACGTATTATGGCACGTCTGGTCAACAAAATATGTTTCATGATTAAAGAGAATTGGTATTAGAAAGGAAAACCAAACAAATTTAAAAAATATATAAGTACATGCATGTAAATGAAAAAAATAACTCAAAATATAATTTCTATTTTTATATAGATTTAAGCAATTATATTTTGTTTGAGTTTTCCCGTATATTTTTATTCATTTTTGTTCTCGTATTTGCTCGGATTTTATTTTAGATTGCGATAGACATGATTGAGTTAGGTTTTGATGTCTATCAAGAAAACATCTCACTTTCAAATGGATCAATAATTAGATCTCAATTTTTATTCAATATAAATTGGTGAAAACTTAAGAAATAAGTTTCAGGCTCTAGCAATTTGTCTGCTAATTATTTATTGGCAGTATAAAAATCAAAATAGTGTCATACACTACTGTCTGACACTTATTTTATCTAGAGTATGACAGCTAAAGTACTGTCCTACACTGTCATACATACATTTTTTTGCAGCTTAAAAGACTAAAAATTCTAATGTCTGAGATATATTTACTGCTATAGCTTCTATCAGCAGAAGTAGATAAAAGGTCAAAACATAACCTTCAAGATATATAGATAAATAAAATTAATAAATGTAAAGTTTGAACTTGTTCTTTTTGAAAATGATTTTTGATTTAATAGAATAAATTGATAGGAGAACATTTAGTTTTCAACTATTCCTAACTTAGGAATTTACATGCAATAAATCCTAAGTTATAGAGTGTTGAAAAAGCCTTTTACCATTCTGAGTGGAAAGAAATGGAAGGGTTGCGAATTGAGTTTGAAAGATTTATAAACTCAAGCTGAACACAATAGTTCGAGATGCTTTGCTACGCTATTTTTCTGTTTAGCATGGTATTTTGCAACTACTCAAATATGCTATTGGATAGTTAGATTGAGTGAGCAATCAAAACTCAACCTACTATCTAGTCTCCCTACTTCCCAAACTCATTTTATTAACTAAAATTTGAGCAAAATTGCCGAAGCAGTGGAGATAAGTAGTATTCAAAAAAGTGAGAAGTAATATGGCCTCCACCGTCTCTGTACAAAGAAATAAATCTCCAGCAAATGGCATAGAAGTTCGCGGCAAAGTTTCTGGGGAATACGGTGAAATTTTGACCGCAGAGGCGCTAGATTTTATTGCCATGCTCCAGCGTCGCTTTGGTGCTGAGCGATCGCGCCTGCTCAAACTGCGAGAAACGATCCAGCAACAACTTGATGCAGGTTGGCTACCCGACTTTCCATCCGAAACAGCAGCGATACGCAATAGTGACTGGAAAGTTGCCCCAATTCCCCCAGATTTGCAAGATCGCCGTGTTGAAATTACCGGGCCGAGCGATCGCAAAATGGTCATCAATGCCCTAAACTCTGGGGCTAATGTGTTTATGGCTGATTTTGAAGATGCCAATAGTCCCACCTGGGACAATATGGTGTCCGGTCAAATTAATTTGCGCGATGCTGTCAACCGCACCATCGAATTTAGCGATCGCAAAACTGGCAAAACCTACAAACTCAATGAAAAAACAGCCGTTTTGATTGCTCGCCCTCGTGGCTGGCATCTTCTAGAAGAGCATATTCTAGTCGATGGTCAGCCCATGTCAGGCTCGTTATTCGATTTTGGACTCTATTTTTTCCATAACGCCCACAAGCTACTGGAAAACGGCTCCGGCCCCTATTTCTATTTGCCAAAACTGGAAAACAGGCATGAAGCGGCCTTGTGGAATGAGGTTTTTGTCGCAGCTCAAGAAGCGCTTGGCTTAAGCGTTGGCACAATTAAGGCTACGGTCTTGATCGAAACCATCCTTGCCGCTTTTGAGATGGATGAGATCCTCCATGCCCTGCGCGATCACATTGTGGGGCTAAATTGCGGCCGCTGGGACTACATTTTCAGCTTTATTAAAAAGTTTCGCAATCGGCCCGATTTTGTCTTGCCCGATCGCCATCAGGTGACGATGACGACTCATTTTTTGCGCTCTTATAGCCTGCTGACGATCAAAACTTGTCACCGACGGGGTGCCTTTGCAATGGGGGGTATGGCGGCTCAAATCCCCATAAAAACAGACCCCGCTGCCAATGAAGCAGCCCTTGCTAAAGTCAAGGCTGACAAAGAACGGGAAGCCGGAGATGGGCATGATGGAACCTGGGTGGCACACCCTGCCCTCGTTCCCATTGCCCGCGAAGTGTTCGACAGCAAAATGTCTGGTCTCAATCAGCTGTCTGTTTTACGAGACGACATCACCATCACGGCAGCAGATCTGCTGACTGTACCAACGGGAGCAATCACCGAAACTGGACTGCGGAATAATATTCGGGTTGGTATCTTGTACCTGACATCCTGGTTGGCTGGTTCCGGCTGCGTACCTTTGTTTAACCTGATGGAAGATGCAGCTACGTCGGAAATCTGCCGTGCCCAGATTTGGCAATGGCTCCATCACAACGCAGCGCTAGAAGACGGTCGTACCGTCGATCGCTCCCTTTTCCAAGCCATTCTTGACGAAGAGATCGCAGCATTGCGCCAAGAAATTGCCGCTCACAGCCCTTGGCAAGCAACCTTTGACAAAGCGATCGATTTGTTCGTAGGGCTTGTTACTGCCGATAACTTTGAGGAGTTCCTGACACTGCCCGCCTATCGGTATCTTGTCAGCTTTTGAGATTACTCTACCCCCGTCAAGGTGTGAGTCTTGGAAATGGATTTTTCTTGGTGTCTTTGTGTCTTGGTGAGTCCAGCCCCCGTCTTGGTGAGGAACGCGGTCTTGGGGAGGCAGTGCGGTCTTGGGGAGGCGCGGGTGCGGAACCTGCGTCCGCACATAGAGCGCCGTGGTTCCCCCCATGAGCGACTGGTGAACCCGTAAGGGCTTCTGCCTTTAGGGGGGACTGGCGTAGACGCCCCTTGTGGGCGGCTCAAGGTAGAGTACCCGTAGACGCGCAGCGGCTCAAGGCAGAGTAGGGTGGTGAAAAAAGAATTATTGAAACACTAAGACACTAAGACACAAAGAGGAAAATAGTCTTCTCTACTAAGATTTGGGTTCGTTTTTTACCCACCTTGACAGGGCTAGAGATTACTCCCAGTACTTCACCAAGCCAAAATTGACAGGCGTTGGTCGGAGAAAGGTTAAAGGAAAAGAGTTATTTATTTTCCCCTTTCCCCTTTTACCTTTCCCCTTTCCCCTTTCTGAATGAATTGCAGGAGATTACCAGCATGAGTGAACATACTTTTGAAACCCTTGTTCCTAGTGCTCCTAAAGGTCGCTTTGACGGAATTCAACGTGCATATACCCCTGAAGATGTGGTTAAACTGCGTGGTTCAATCGACATCTGCTATACCCTTGCCGAAATGGGTGCAAACAGGCTTTGGGAACTGCTGCACAGCGAAGACTATATCAATGCGCTTGGTGCGGTGACGGGAAATCAAGCGATGCAGATGGTGCGTGCTGGTTTGAAGGCAATTTACCTATCTGGCTGGCAGGTTGCGGCGGATGCGAACCTGGCAGGAACTATGTATCCCGACCAAAGTCTGTATCCGTCGAATAGCGGGCCAGAATTATGCCGTCGCATTAACCGGACATTCCAGCGATCTGACCAAATTCAGCATTTAGAAGGAAAAGACGATATCTACTGGTTTGCTCCGATTGTTGCCGATGCAGAAGCCGGGTTTGGCGGCCCCTTAAATAGCTTTGAAATTATGAAAGCCTACATCGAGGCTGGTGCGGCTGCGGTGCATTACGAAGATCAACTGGCTTCAGAGAAGAAATGCGGTCATCTAGGTGGCAAAGTGTTAATTCCAACAGCCGCCCACATTCGCAACCTAAATGCAGCAAGGCTAGCAGCTGATATCATGGGTGTTCCGACGCTGATTGTTGCCCGTACGGATGCTGAGAGTGCCAAATTGATTACTAGCGATGTCGATGAGCGAGATTTACCTTTTATTACAGGGGAACGGACAGCAGAAGGATTCTATCGCTTAAGACCGGGCACAGGGCTGGCACATTGCATTGCCCGTGGGTTAGCCTATGCACCTTATGCAGACTTGTTGTGGTGGGAAACCTCCAAACCGAATTTGAAAGAAGCTCGCCTATTTGCTGAAGCCGTTCATCGAGAGTTTCCGGGTAAACTGTTGGCTTATAACTGCTCTCCTTCTTTTAACTGGAAAGCCAACTTAGATAATGCCACAATTGCCAATTTCCAGAAGGAACTGGGAGCGATGGGCTATAAATTCCAGTTCGTGACCTTGGCTGGATTCCACTCTCTGAATCATGGCATGTTTGACCTAGCTCGTAGCTATCGCCAGACCGGGATGACCGCTTATGCCGAATTGCAGGAAGCCGAGTTTGCGAGTGAGTCGGATGGATATAGTGCAGTGCGTCATCAACGCGAAGTTGGCACGGGATATTTTGATGCCGTTTCAGTTGCCATTTCCGGTGGACAATCATCGACAACGGCGCTGGCAGCCTCTACCGAGACGCAACAGTTTCAGTCTCCGACAGAATATCAAGGTTCTCATGTGAGTATTGACTATCAAAATCAGCAAGAAACTTTTCACGCAGAGTTTGTCAATGCAGTTTATCGGCAAGGGACAAAAGCATATGAGGATTTTGCCAAAGAAGCCCACTACACTCGCATGAAGGAGGCTTATAAAGAAATAGAAGAATTTACCCGACTGGATGATGAATAAATCACAACCTTTCATATTTCCTGGCTGAGGAAATGGTGACATCAGAGCAGTTTTATTTGCTACTTTGTGTACTGTTGTGTTGCAGGCTGAAAACTTCTGTAAAGCAGGTGAAATTGAACTGAGCCAGTCGGCATATACTATTAGTAGATAGGTATTTACTCTTATGGATGTGGTAAATGCCGCCCCACTTCCTCCCCAAACCAGCAAGAATGGGGTATCTAGCGGTTAAACGTCAAATGTATACCACCTATTTTGACGACTACCAAAAGCAGTTCAATGAGTGGCAGAAACAGTTTAGCGACTGGCAGAAAAAGTTTTTCGACACTTTGCTGGAAAGTTTGCCAAATGTACAAGGAGAGGTCAATCCCTCACAAGCCTTTGATCAATCCCTTGATTTCCAAGCAGAAATAGTCAAATCCTTCCTAGAAGCCCAAGAAAAAAACAACCGAATGATGCTAGACGCTCAAAAGAAATTCTGGGAAGACTATTTTGAAAGGATGCGGAAAAAGCCAGCCGCTGCCAGTAGTTAGGATTGTAGTCAGTCTTTGAGCGCTTCTTGACAACAGTATATCTACCCCTCAAGGGCGATCGCTCTTGAGGGACTCTTCCAAAACTCAACGGGAATCTATGAACTGGGTGCAGCGTACAATGATGTTTACCCTTTGAGCAAGAGCAGAAAAATATACCTGTACCGAGTTCCCTAAAAAGCATTGTTCTCAAACTCGCTTCAGGTAAAAATTAAATCTGCTTAATACTTAAACAAAAAATTCGGAGTAAGTAAAAATATTTATGCACGACGTGTACATTGTTTCAGCATTACGCACGCCCCTCGGTCGCTTTGGAGGCGTACTGGCAGATTTTTCACCAATTGATTTGGGTGCCCACGTGATGCGATCTGCCTTAGACCGGGCAGGTGTACCACCAGAAGCATTAGACCTGTATATTATGGGCAACGTACTCAGGGCAGGACACGGACAGTTATTGCCCCGCCAAGCCGCTCTTAAGGCCGGGATTCCGGAAGCGGTGAATGGATATGCGGTTGATATGGTTTGTTCCTCAGGCATGATCGGTCTGATTAATGCTACTCTAGCGATCCGGTGTGGCGAAGCAGACATCGTTCTGGCTGGGGGGATGGAATCAATGTCCCAGACTGGCTTTTTCCTCTCCCACAGAGCTAGGTGGGGTTACAAACTTCTCTTAGGTGCACCAGAGCAGTTAACGGACATCTTACTCCACGACGGGTTGATGGATGCAACTACAGGGGAAGGCATGGGAGAGCAAACCGAGCGGATAGCGGAAATTCATGGATTTACCCGCCAAGATTTGGATCAGATCGCACTCGATTCTCATCAGCGAGCAGCTGCCGCGACGGAGCAAGGCAGCTTCAAGAATGAGATTGCCCCGATAGAAGTCACTACCAAAAAAGGTACGCAGATAGTAGATAGCGATGAGGGAATTCGTTCGGATACGACATTGGAAACTCTGGCAAAACTACGCCCTGCCTTTAAAAAGGATGGTGTTCTCACAGCAGGAAACAGCAGTCAGATTACTGATGGAGCAGCAGCCCTGATTTTAGCCAGCCAATCAGCGGTGGACAAGTATGGATTGAAGCCCATTGCTAAGGTACTAGGGGGAAGTTGGGAAGGTGGTGAAACTTGGCGCTTTGTGGAAATGCCAATTGGAGCAACCAAGAAGTTGTTAGAAAAACTCAACCTGAAGATTTCTGACTTTGACCTGTTTGAGAATAACGAGGCTTTCGCGGTTAGCTCCTTACTCTTCCATCGCATGCTGGAGATTCCGCTTGACAAGTTGAACGTCAATGGAGGATCGATCGCCCTAGGTCATCCTATTGGCGCTTCTGGTGCAAGAATTGTCGTCACACTGATTAACGCCTTGCAAGAGCGGGATCTCAGCCTCGGCATGGCAGCACTTTGTCATGGAACAGGAGGCGGCACAGCGATCGCCATTGAAAAAGTATAAAGGAGAATTGATGATGGTATCATTGGGATTGGAAGATAAAGTTATTGTTGTCACCGGCGGCAATCAAGGAATTGGAGCTGCGATCGTTGCCTTACTCCAACAGCTAGGAGCAAAGGTCGCTTATACCGACATCAAGATCGCCGACGGCAAAAGCGGAGCCTTTGCGATCCAGGCTGACGTCACCGACTTAGCATCTATGGAAAGTGCAGCTGCTCAAATTGAAGAGAAATTGGGGCCCGTTTACGGGATAGTTGCCAATGCCGGAATTACTCGCGATAACTTTTTTACCAAACTGACCCCGGAAGACTGGGATGCAGTCATCAACGTCAATTTAAAAGGTGTAAACCACACTATCAAACCCTTTATTTCCAGCATGTACGAGCGGGGAGAAGGTTCGGTTGTCTGTATCAGTTCGATTTCAGGAGAACGGGGTAATGTTGGACAAGTGAACTACGCTGCTACCAAAGCTGCTGTGATTGGTCTAGTCAAAGCTCTTGCCAGAGAAACTGCTCGCTATGGCGTGCGGGTAAATGCCGTAGCACCGGGCTTCATCGATACGGAAATGACCAGGATAATACCAGATAAAGTCAAAGAAAAGATTATTGCGGAAATTCCTTTCCGTCGCTTTGGCAAGCCGGAAGAAATTGCCTGGGCGGTAGCATTTCTCCTATCACCTGTTGCCAGCAGCTATATTACGGGTGAAGTGCTGCGAGTCAATGGTGCTCATCACACTTAATACTTCACCAACCCAAAATTGACGGATGTTGGTTGGGTAACGGTTAAAGGGAAAGGAATAAAAACCCTTTCCCTTTGCCACTGCCCCTTATTCCAGTGAAGCTTTAACATTTTTGTTTGAAGTTAGGAACCCTTTTTAACAAGAGCAAGAGGAGGGAATTTAGCTAGTGTATTGTTGAGGGGTTGCTTCCCCCAATCACCCTTAACGAGGGGACTCCGATCAAATTCTCAATAAAGGAACGACAAATGGAAAAAGAAACGAATTCCTGGAGTGGTATGGCGGATCAACTCATGAAAACTTGGACGGAGGTCGGCACTCAAGCGTGGAAAAGCTGGTTTGACCTGATGGGGTTAGCAGCTCGCAATCCGATCGCAGATACCAAACCAGGAATGGAGTCTATTAATCAACGGTTTGTAGAAAATCAGGAACTGCTGCTCCGCTTACTCAAACTATCATTTAATACCTGGCAAGATATCTTTCCAAAAGTTGAATCTGGGGAAGACTGGCAATATTCCCTAAAGAACTACACGGAGCAACTACGCAGTCAAGTTGACGACTTTTCTAAGGGAACCCTTAAAGTCAATCAAAATGCAGCAGAGTTATGGCAGCTCTACATCAAAGAGATGCAAAAGTTTAGCCAACTGTGGGCGAATGCCCTGGGGGCATCTATGGGGCCGCTGAGTCAGGCAGCAGTTACCCGCACTAGCCAACCTTGGATTGAGCTAAACAACCTCTACTGGAACTTACTGTATGAGGAGACCTTTGGCAGTTTGATGCAGATTCCCCTGCTGGGACCTACCCGTGAATTTAACAACAAATTACTGGGAGCATTTGATGGCTGGACAAAACTCTATCGAGCAAGTATCGACTATCAGATTTTACTGGCTGACATCCAAGCGCAATCCTTTGAAGAACTGATGCGAGAACTGATCTCGCTCGCGGAAAAAGGCGAAAAGGTCAAAGACTGGCGGCAGTTTCAGGAACTCTGGGGCCGCACTGCCGATGAAGTGTTTGAGAAGGCATTTTGTTCCGAAGAAAACCTCAAGGTTCGGGGCAGGTTCTTGAATGCTCTCAATAACTACAGACTCGATCAGCAAGAGCTTGTGGAAGTGTGGATGAAAACGATGAATATGCCTCTACGCAGCGAAGTGGACGAAGTTCACAAAAGTATCTACGAGCTGCGCAAAGAGGTTAAGAACCTAAAAAAAACCTTAGCCAAATATGAAGCTCAAGCGCAAGCAAACCCACCAACTCCAGAAAAGCCGCCAACAGATGAACAGCAGTAACCAAGAACTTGATTCAACAGTTGTAGGGAGGAAACACAAAGCCATGCTGCCGTTTCTAATGCAAATGCGTCTTGAGGACGCAAGCGATGAGTATACAGAACTAACCAAAAAGGTATTCAAAGGTATTGAAAATTTGAGCCGCCTGCGGGAGGAAGACATTGAAATTGGTTCTACCCCTAGAGAGGTGGTCTATCGCGAAGACAAGTTGATCCTCTACCGATTTCAGCCGATAGTTGAGCAGCCATTGAGCATTCCTGTCCTGATCGTCTATGCTTTGGTCAATCGTCCGTTCATGGTTGATTTACAAGAAGATCGATCGCTTGTTGCTAATTTACTCAAACTGGGTTTGGATATTTACCTGATTGATTGGGGCTATCCCACCCGCGCTGACCGTTGGCTGACCCTAGATGACTACATTAACGGCTATATCAATAACTGTGTAGATTTCATCAGGACAAAGCATGGTTTAGACAAGATTAATCTGCTAGGAATTTGTCAGGGCGGAACATTCAGCCTCTGCTACAGTGCTATCTATCCAGAAAAGGTCAAAAACCTGATCGTGATGGTTACCCCAGTAGATTTTCAAATCTCGGATGCGCTTTTGTATATGCGCGGGGGCTGTACCGTGGGAGCAGAGGCTTTAGACATTGACCTGATGGTAAATTCTTTAGGCAATATTCCCGGCGATTTTCTCAATTTTGAGTTTTTAATGCTCAAGCCTCGGCAGTTGGGAATTCAAAAATATCTAGACTTTCCAGAGATCATGCACAGCGAGGACAAGCTACTGAACTTTCTACGTATGGAAAAATGGATCTTTGACAGTCCGGATCAGGCAGGGGAAGCCTACCGACAGTTCCTCAAGGATTTCTATCAGGCAAATAAACTCATTAAGGGTGAGGTGATGATTGGAGACAAGCAGGTCAATTTAGGTAATGTTTGTATGCCTATACTGAATCTTTATGCCGAAAAAGATCACTTGGTACCGCCTAAGTCTTCTATAGCCTTGGAGAAGTATGTTGGTACAAATGATTACACAGTACTTTCTTTCCCTGTGGGACATATCGGTATGTATGTCAGCGGTAAAGTGCAGCGGGATTTGCCACCTGTAATTGCAAATTGGTTGAACGCACGTGCTGATTAAGAAGAACACAGAACACAGAACATAGAACTCAGAATCATCAGTTTGTAGTAGGCGCTTCTACGATAAGTAAACAAACGGATTTCATATTACCTCACCTGCCAGAAGGCACCCTTCCTTTTGCTAAGGGAGGGGTATTTTTTGTAGGCATTCATATAAACCCTGCGACTGATGTATGCACACTCGCTCTGACGTACTTATTAGGTAGAAGTTGAATTCTCAAATTTCAACCAGACCAAAGGTTTCTAGATATCAGTACTTCAAGGAGTAGCATCGATGCAACTGAAGCCAATAAATCAGCAGGTCGTTGCAGTCGTTGGGGCTTCCAGCGGCATCGGACGTGAGGCAGCCCTCCAGTTTGCAAGGCGAGGAGCAAAGGTGGTTGTCTCTGCTCGCAGTCAGCCAGGGCTGGCGTCCTTGGTGGATGAGATTAGACGCTTTGGCGGTGTGGCAACCGCTGTAGTTGCCGATGTGACGGTATTCGATCAGGTGAAGGCGATCGCAGACAAAGCTGTGGAAGAGTATGGGCGACTCGATACGTGGGTGCATGCCCCCGCTGTCGCCCTTTTTGCCACTGTCGATAATATAAAACCAGAAGAATTTCAGCGTGTTATCGATATCAACCTGACCGGTCAGGCATACGGTGCGATGGCGGCGCTACCTCATCTCAAGCGTGAGGGGCGGGGGGCGCTGATCCACATCTCTTCAATGTTGGGTAGGCGATCGCTTCCACTTCAAAGTCCCTACTGCGCCGCCAAGCACGGGATCGAGGGCTTTCTCGAATCCCTGCGTGTAGAGCTGCAACATGAGGGAATACCCATCAGTGTGACGAATGTGATGCCCGCATCGATCAACACACCCTTCTACAACAATGCTCTCACAAAGTTAGGTGTGAAGCCGTCAGCACCACCGCCCTATTACGATCCCAGCCTGGTGGCTAACGCCATCCTCTACGTTGCCTCTCATCCCACCCGTGACTTTATCGTTGGGGATGCAGCTAGGGCGCTAGATTTGCTACAGCGGATCTCGCCGTCACTTTTAGATTACTTGTTTGCACTCTTCGGCTTCCAGCTCCAGCGTACCAATGAGCCGAAGTCTGAAGATGCGCCAAATAATCTGTATGAGCCGATCCCATACCACGACAGAGTTAAAGGAGACTTTAACAACCTGGTAATACCGAGCTTTTTTGATTGGTTGGATATGAATCCGCTCCTCAAGTGGAGTGCGATCGCGAGCTCGGTTGGGTTAGCGTTACTGGCTTCACAAAGCTTATACTTCTGGAGTTACGTTGAAAGTGCGATCGCGAGATCGGTCGAGTTAACATTGCTGGCAGCACAAGGATTTCCAAACGGACAGTGAATTTATAAGTGATTTTTAATACTTTAAGCTGTGGAGTTAGCGCATACGATTGGCGTAAACCTCACCCCTATCCCCTCTCCTTGGTAAGATGCAGCTGGCGAATGGTGGGTCTGACCCCTCATTCGCCCTCAAATTGGTTTGTACCAGACGCGTACGCCGCAGGCGTTCCCGCAGGGTAATTTCGCGTCTCTACATCTGGTAGAATGACGAAAAATCTTGATGAGGGGTGTCACCCCCTATTCGCCATCTGTATCCTTGGTAAGGAGAGGGGTGCCGAAGGCGGGGTGAGGTTAAACGGGAATTATTAAGTAATCATGCAAACTTGATATAACACAGCGTTAATTGCACTTTTAAACGCGAGTGGAGCAAAGTGTGAAAACGACGGTTGAAGAGCGGCGAATAAACGTAGGCGGTTTAACTATCCGCTACTTTACAGCGGGTAATGATGACGATCCACCTTTAGTACTGCTGCATGGAGATGGCGAAAGCGCTCTTGATTGGTCTTGGGTGCTTCCCATATTGGCAGCTACACATCGTGTCTATGCGCCGGACTTGCCAGGTGCCGGTGATAGTTCTAAACCTGATGTGGTCTATTCGCCAGAGTTTTATACGCAGTTTGTAGCCGGTTTTCTCAATGCATTTGGGCTTAGGCGGGCGGTGCTAGTCGGCAACTCGATAGGTGGACTAGTTGCCCTGCGCTTTGCGCTGTCATATTCCGAAGCAGTGACGGCGCTAGTGCTGGTAGATAGTTCCGGTCTCGGTTACTTGGTTAGCCCGTTTCTGTCCCAGTTAACCCTGCCTTGGTATGGAGAGGCTGCCATCGCCTGGAGCAAAACGCCTCTAGGTGCAAAGCAACGGGCTTGGTCACGAGCATTGCTGCTTTTCGCTCATCCTACACGGGTTCCTGCTGCATGGCTGGCAGAGCAGGTACGGATGGCACAAATGCCCGGCTTTCTTGAGGCCACCCTGTCCGCGCTGCGTGCCGAACTGAATCTATTTGGACAATATAAGGTTTTGCTCGACTCTCTACCACAGTTGCAGATGCCGACTCTTGTCATGTGGGGTACTCGCGACCAAATTTTACCAAAAGAACAGGCTGAAGATGCCGTCAAACGTTTAAAACAAGGACAACTCGCTTTGATACCCGACTGCGGTCACTTACCCCATGTGGAGCGCCCCGGACTCTTTGCCGCCGTGTTGATCCAGTTTCTTGATAAAATTGCTTATTAAAGCGGTCTACGAATTTTGCTGTCATCAATGAGAACTCCAGCAGTGAAGGCGGTATGGCTGCCCCCCTTGGCAGGCGATCGCGATCTTTTTCCGTTCGTCCATAATTGTTAATTCACAGGATTTAACCTTGTCTCTAGAATCAGGCAAAAATTCCGCAGAAGCGATCGCCAAAATATTAACCACCAATTTATCCAGGTAACCAAACCCCAGCGTTCTGGATAGCAGTTCAACAGGGGGAAAACCTTCACCACAGATAATCCCAACGCCGCTACATCCCTTTCATCCTCGACAAACCACTTCATTGGCGCTCCAAAATGGGCGGCTTTGTTCGCGTTAAACTGTTTAAAAACTATTCCCCCCACATCCAAAGCCAATGTTGCGCCTGCAAACCGTTCCCGTAGGCGCTGCACTAACTGCTTAACTTCCGATTCCTCAAAATAGTAAAGCAACCCCTCTGCAATAAACAAAATACCTTCAGGCGGAATGGCTGGGATTTCATCCATCCAAGCCCAATCCAGCACTGAAGTTGCCAAAAATCGATGCTCGCTCGTTTGGGTATCAAGAGTAAGGCGGGTGTCAATGACTTCCGGCACGTCTAACTCAATCCACTGAGTTTTTCCCTTGCCCACGCGATAATAACGGGAAGATAAACCCGCTCCCAGTTCTACGACTAGGGAGTTGGGGTGGGTGGCAATGTGCTGCGCCGTGATATCGTCTAATAGCTTTGTCCGCACACTAATGCAGATTTGGTATCTCCAGTCATACCAATTTTCCAAGTCAGCACCCCACGGCAGAGATCGGAACCAATCCTGCGCCTGGGGATCTCGAAATAGGGCATCTGCACGAGTGTGTTCCTCGGCTCTGGCTCGCAGGGGAATTAGCAACGTGCGCGAGACTCCAGTAAATTGCTTGCTGCTTGTCATCTGTTAATTTCTCTTGGCAGCCTTCAGAAGCGATCGCTTCTGAAGGCTATTTTTAAAGCTTACCAACTACTTGTTGTTGTGCTTGGTGTCTCCTCTGCTGTCTTCTGCGTCATTTGGAAATAGTTATCCCAAAATTGCTTTTGGGTTTCCATTGCCAACTGCACTGCCAGCTGTTGGGTTTGGAGCGCAGAATTCACCAGTTCTCGTTGAAAATTGAGAGTTTTCTGGAAAGTATCAGATAAATTTACCTGAATCATTCCAGTGGGAAGGTTGTCAATCCAGGTGTAAACAAGCTTCTTCTGTGATTCGCTCAACTGCTTTTGGGACTCATCCCAAACTTCAGCGAGCTTTTTCTGCGATTCACTAAACTGTCTGCGGGAATCTGTAAAAAAAGTAGTAGTAGTATCCATTGAAGTTTTACCGCTTATTTCTCCACCCTTTTATAGGTGAAGAGGAAGTGGGGCGGGACAATATACCACTTCCTAATAAATCAAGGTTTATTTAGTAAATTATTATAATCTGTAAATTGGATATTTAATCACAGATAAATCATCAAAATATCGCCTAAATGTTTAACCTTTTGCTAAAACTTTTCTAAAAAATGTTAAGTGCCAAAAATTATTAAATCGCCAATATTTACTAGTATTCACCTTGATAAATGTCATTACTTTTACCATAGCTATTGCAGTAGTGATTGAAAACGTAAAAGTAAACTGTTGGTATTTAAACATTGCAAACCAGATTTCCGAATCAAAAGTATAACTACACACGGTTCGTAGTAAGTGCTTATTACAAGCCAAGAAGATTTAGAAGTGATGAGTGAAAAGTAGTATAAAAAATCTATTTCAGGTTATTCGCTGCTCCGATTCCAAACTGAATTATTAACCTAATAAAGCAATACTTTATTTGTTTTTAATTTTTAATTAACAATATTTTTACCAGTATTTTACTTAGCTAAAAATTTAATCATTTCAGAATTTTTCATGATAAATACTAATATTTATTTTACAGAGAATCAAAGATTATGATTGATGAACATTCACGAGGTCGGTGATAAAATCCGAAAAACAAATTTCAAACAAATTTATCCTCAGGAGCGATCGCTCTTGAAGGCTTTTTTAGACCTAATATTAATTCTCCTTATTTTTGCAATATATCAGAATTCCCCTTTTAAAAGGGGGATTGTAAATAGTATGCATTTAGAGAAATGGTATTACTAACTAAACTTTTGGGTTTGCTATCTACTGTAGTGTCTTCCGCATCAGTTGGAAATAATTATCCCAAAACTGCTTTTGGGTTTCCGTTCCCAATTTGCTTGCCAACTGTTGAGCTTTGAAGGTAGTATTCACTAGCTCTCGTTGAAAATCTAGGGTTTTCTGGAAAGTTTCAGAAAAATTGACCTGAATCATTCCAGTGGGAAGGTTGTCAATCCAGGTGTAAACAAGCTTTTTCTGCGACTCGCTCAACTGCTTTTGGGACTCATCCCAGATGTCAGCAAGTTTTTTCTGCGGCTTTTGCAGCCGGTGCTGGGATTCTTGGTAGACTTCAGCCTTGAGTGGTTTATAGATGAACTCGTACCAGCATTTGCCTGCCCGCGAATCGAAGTCATTCTGTGGGCAGCGCATGAATAGATGCAGGCACTTGGCAGATTTACCAGGCGATAACTGCCAGGAGAAACGCCTGTCATTCACATCATGAGGATACGTAACCGAGTCCACATGAACATCTGTTGCAAATCCGTATCCAGCATAAGGTTCCTCTTTGGAACCCACGGCGAACCAATCCGGTACACTAGGATTCTGATAGATTTGTGGCTGCTGGCTCATGTCCATGTAGGCATAGTAGCGAACCGCAAATTCGAGGTTGATCGCCTCTGTGCTAGCATGGGTTCCGCCCTCTTCTCCCTTGGGCTTCCCTTTGACGAACAGTTCCTCGATCAAGTAGTCTGCATCAGCGTACAGGCTAATTACACGATACAGTTGGCACTCTAGATGACGTTCCTTGCCTGTATTGGGTTCTAAATCACTATAGTCGAATGGTTCTGAGGCAATAGTAATGCTGGCTCGCACTGGGCCACTGGAGTGGGATACAAGCCGGTAGGAGCGATCGTACAAACTAACCTGATAGGAAGGCGATTCTGAATAAGGAATTTCCATCAGCTGAAGTTGATCTAACTGCATACAGCGCTTTTCCGGGTCTTGATTTATCCACTCACCCATTGCTGCTTTGAACTGATCAAGGATCTCCTGATGGTCAAGCTGTACGCTGGTAGCTGAACCTGCAAACCAATTTCGCCCGTCATTCTCTGGTGCAGGAACCAGATTAAACCAGACTATCAGTCGGCTATTTACTAATCTGACTCCACGTTCTTGCCCATCCGACCCATAGACTACTTCCAGGGATGGCTTGCCCAATTCGTCGTGAGGAATGGGCTTGCCACGGTCGATCTTCACCAAAGCCGAGGTAGTCGAGTAATCTTGCGAGCCAGGTGGAATCGCTTCGGCAAGAGAAAAGATTAGGGTATCGCGAGATGGATCTTCTGGATCGATCCGGTCAATCTGCGCCAATAGTGGCGTTCCAGAGGAATCGCTCGCATCCTTTAATACAAGTTCTTCTGGTGGGATCTGGAACTGCTGATAGATCGGTTGCCAAGGCATAGTGACATGACCGCCTCGCCAGTAATTTGAAGGGTTGAAAACAGCTAGTAGGTTAGAGGATGGCATTAGATACCTCCAGAAATCCTCAAAGGTTTGCTATGACTGGGCTTGGGAAAATTTGTGATATTATTCAGTCTCAGCTAGGACAACAACACCCTTATCCTTAGCATCTCTATCCATCAAGGAAGAAGTAGAAACTAGAAACCCTTCCCTCACAATGGGGGAAAGGGTTGGGAAATGATAGTGGTAGTAGCGCCCCACTTTAAGTTCGTAGCCTGTGTCACATGGTAGTAATTCATAAACTCTCACGAATGAATGTCTGGAAACCAGAAGCCGCTGTCAATGCTGTGATTTGATGATGGTTGGAATGCTTGGGAGTTTACAGTCCAATTGCTAACTGGATGTTAACTACTGCTAGTGTAGTAGTGTAGTGATCCCCTAGAGCCTTTTTATCTGTCTTAGGGATGACTATCTTAGGGATGATCGCACTAAGCGATCGCGCTCTCAAGAATTGTGGAATTGCTAAATCAGAAGCAGACGAGTTTTCTGTGCGATCGTTTAACCTATACTACTCAACGATCCCCAAATAATTTACTATCCGATAGATAGCGAGAGGATTGGCTGAATGATTTCTGGAACCTACCCAGCGCTTAGCTTATCGACCATCTTCATGATGGCAGAAGCCTGGATACCATTTTTGAAAGCGTATTCGCTGTTGGTGTAGCCCCACCAATCCCAGCAGCCTTTTGGATTTTTGAGTCTTATCCGGTGAGCTTGGGGATAGAGCACGACTATATTATTGCTATCAGCCCACTGATTATAACCAGTGTGAGTGTAATATTCGTCGCCAATATCCTCATACGATTGTTCGCAGCCGTGCAGGGCAATGTGCAGTCTGCAAACCTCACCGTCAGCACAAGTTTGAGGGATGTAGACATAACCCTTTTTGGCCATGCCGTGGGCGTTCGGATTATTTATGAACTCGTTTTGGTTGAATTCGACTAACTGACCGGTGAGAGTCTTTGTCGGTGGGTTTAACTTGCCAAGCAAGTGTCTCAGGATCTCTCCAGCCTGGTCGTAGTCGCAATCGTTGATAAACGGTGATTGGCTAAGAATGCACTGTCCCCCCCAATCGGGAGTAATGAAGCCATGCCCAGCCGGAATGTTCTTGATGTATTCAATCTTTTTGTTCGGAACGCCGAGGGCTTTATAGAATTTCTGAGTCGCATCCATCACCGGGGTAAAGACAATGGGATCCAGAGCACCACTGAAGAGGTAGACGCTGTCGTCCTTCAGGTTAGATATGGGATCGGTTTTGCCTTCATTGGAGAATTGCCGTGCCATAGCCGCCAGTTCCGTTCCGTTCGGTGGCTTGAGCGGGCCAGCAATTGGGATCGGTTTCATACAGGTGGTTAACGCCGTTGTTAAGTTGTCCTGAGCGCAGTAGAAAGGACCACCAGCAACCACACCAGCACCTTGGATACGGTTTGAGAAAGCTGTATGCATCTGCACCGCCATAAATCCGCCTGATGACAGACCAGAAACGGTGATGTTGTTTCTACTAATGTTGAGTGAGGGCAGTTCTTGTGCTTTGGCAGGTTGTACAAGCGCTAGTGCCCAGCTTAGTGTAGCCGTAAGGATAACTAAGAGGACAATGCGAGATATAGCTTTAAGATATTGATTACCATTAAGCATTTGGAATTTGGGGATAATCCCTCAAGAGCGATCGCTAATGAAGGTTAGCTCGTTAGCAGATATCTTGGTTACAAAAATGTTAATCTTTTTAACTGTTGAAAAAAACGCTCAAAGACTTACTCAACCCCTAACTACCAGCAGCTGCTGACTTCTTCCGCATCCTTTCAAATATAGTCTTTCCAGAATTTATTTTGAGCGTCTAACATCATCTGGCTGTTTTGTTATTCGGCTTCCAGGAAGGATTTCACAACTTCTTGTTGGAAATCCAGGGATTTATTATGAACTTGTGAGAGATTGGTCTCCCCTTGCACATTCGGCAAACTTTCCAGCTAGGTGTCGAAAAAATTTTTCTGCCAATCGCTAAACTGCTTTTGGTACTCGTTCTCCTCTATCTTACAGAATTTTTCAGCCAGTAACACAATATTACGCAAATATGAAGAATTGCAAGCAAGGGTGCCACTAATACTATTCCCTGTCGAATTATCGAACCAAGTGTAAGCCTGTTAGTAGTATTTGCTAGTTGTTTTGCAAAAACTGATGGTGTTCTAGTATCAAACGGAATTTATGGTAGGAAAAAGTGAATGCTAGAGTCTTTTAAAGCTTGACTTCCCAACGTAATTTATGTATGCAATGTTTATCATAGATAATGATAATGTATTTCACAACTTTTTGAAAATCTTTTGTTTACCTAGTTTTAGTCTTAGTGCTTAACATGAAAACGTATCGGCGATCGCAGTTGCAAATAGTAGTGATTTGTGGTTATATTTAGCACTTAGCCCAGCAAAAGCAGCAAGCAAATTAGGATTGTGATTTAGATAATTTAGAGCTTGAAAAACCAAATTTAATAATGTACATTAGGGTGAATTTATACAGCCTGTGACTCCTATTATTTTATTCCTTTAGATAGAAGATAAAACTAATTGATTTAGATACGGATCGCAGTACGTAATTCCTAAATAATTATTCTCTACCTTTAGATAGAAGATAAAACTAATTTATTAGCTCAAGATTTTTCTGAAGGTAGATAAAAAACAGTCGTTTTGGATTGAGTAAATAGCTGTTTAGTAAGTAGGTAGGGTTATTTCATTCTTCCTCAATTCGCCAGAAACTTAAGTTCCTCGCTCATAGCTTCAGTCGGTTAAAACTGACTAAAAATCTTAGTTTCAGTCCGTTTTAACGGATTTTGGCTATTAGCCCCAAAATTTATTTTCGGGCGATTGTGCATAAAATGAAGTAGCCCTAGTTTAGTAAGTATTTCTTTGACAAATAGAGCGCAGGTCAAACAATTTTGGATTTTGGATTTTGGATTTTGGATTGATTCCACGGATAAATCCACTTTCTTGTACCCTGCTCGGAATGATTGGTCAAGTTTTATTTTGTAATTAAAAAAGCCCCCAATAAAATTGTTAAGGGGCTTGTCAACACTCAGAGTTTTGTGAATCAGAAAGTTATTTCCTTATCTTGTAATTCCTTGACAGTCATGCTCTAAAAAACATGAGAATCCACATGGATGTCGTGAAACAAAAGCAAATCTACTACAACTCAGTACTTTTGTTTACCACCAGCTACGTAACACCTTAAAATAGCCCTCCAAAAATTGCTTCTGAATGTCTACAGATATACGGGTTAACTGAACCTGCAATTCTAGAGAATTGCTCGCCAAATTCTCCTGAAAATCCAAAGCTTTATTTAAATTATCACGATAATTTGACACGCCGAAGCTTTGCATGCCCGGAAATGTAGACATCCAAGTCTCGAAAGTTGCTCTTTGCAAATCACTTACTTGCCTAAAATACTGTTCAAAGGTATTGAAAGCGTTCATTTTTCTACTCCTTTTGCTTATACCTTCATACATAATTATTATGCTAAAAAATCATGTGCTTAATTATTGAATTAAATAATCTCATTAAATAATAATTCTGCTAATTTCTAATGTATATAAAACTTATTTTTAATGTATAAAGAAAAAGGGGGAAATACAAACAAATTCCATCAGATTTGCACAGGAGCAAGATAATGCAACAAGCCTATATTGTCTCAGCAGCACGCACGCCATTCGGTCGCTTCGGAGGAGTCCTTGCAGATTTTTCTCCAGTAGATTTAGGTGCAATATCTATGCGTGCCGCGCTAGAACGAGCCGGAATATCTGGGGAATTTATAGACCTGTACATCTTTGGCAACGTACTCCGTTCTGGTCATGGACAGCTATTGCCCCGTCAAGCAGCTTTCAAGGCTGGTATTCCAGAAACAGCGAACGGATATGCTGTGGATATGGTGTGTTCGTCAGGAATGATGAGCGTGATGAGCGCCACTACTGCTATTGCTTCTGGTGAAGCCGACATCGTACTTGCTGGTGGCATGGAATCAATGTCCCAGAGTGGGTTGTTGCTATCGCACCGAGTCAGATGGGGGTGCAAATTACTGCTGAATTCGCCAGAGCAAATCATCGATGTCTTGCTCTGTGATGGTATTTCCGATCCCACGACATCTGAAAAGATGGGAGAGCAAGCTGAAAGACTGGCAGAAGCTTACAAAGTTACACGCAATGAATTGGATGAAGTAGCTTTCTATTCTCAGCAACGAGCGGCAAGTGCTACTCAGCAAGGCTTCTTGCAGAAGGAGATTGCACCAATTGAAGTCAAGAGCAAGAAAGGTGTGCAACTAGTGGAAAAAGATGAAGGAATTCGTTTAGATACCACTTTGGAGAAGCTTGCCGAACTCAAGCCTGCTTTCAAAGCGGATGGGGTGTTGACTGCTGGTAATAGCAGTCAGATATCGGACGGAGCAGCAGCTCTGGTCTTGGCAAGTCAAAGGGCAGTGGAAGAACACGGACTGAAGCCTGTTGCCCGCATCCTCGGGGGAACGTGGGCTGGTGGGGAAACGTGGCGATTCCCGGAAGTTCCCATCCATGCAGTGAAAAAGCTTCTAGATAAGTTGAAAATGAAAATTACTGATTTTGACTTATTCGAGAACAACGAGGCTTTCGCACTGAGCAATGTTTTGTTTAACCGAATTCTGAGTGTTCCTCACGAAAAGCTTAATGTCTATGGAGGTGCGATCGCTCTGGGGCATCCCATCGGGGCTTCTGGAGCGCGAATTATCGTGACACTGCTCAATGCTTTGCAAGAAAAAAATGGTCAATTAGGATTGGCAGCAGTTTGTCATGGGACTGGTGGCGGTACTGCGATCGCGATCGAGCGATTGAAGTAAAGAGCAGCTAGAACAAAGACAGACAAAGGAGAAAATCCTTTTTTCCCTTATCTTTCTTTCTTCCTAATACTGCTCTTGGTTTTGTAATACACAACATCTACTTTAACATATGAAATATTTGGGACTGGAAGACAAAGTCGTCTTAGTTACTGGCGGCAATCGAGGTATTGGAGCGGCGATTGTCAGTCTATTAGAGGAGTTGGGAACTCAGGTAGCTTACACCTATCGCAGCGATCCCAATATTCAGAGTGGTGCTTTGGCAATTCCAGCCGATGTGACCGACTCCGCAGCGATGGCAGCAGTAGCAGCAACAGTGGAAGAGAAACTAGGGCCTATTTACGGGGTTGTCGCCAACGCTGGAATTACCCGAGATAACTTTTTTCCCAAATTGACGATAGATGACTGGGATGCGGTAATAGAAACTAACTTAAAGGGTATGTACAACACGCTGATCCCCGTTATTCCCAAGATGTACGAGCGACGAGAAGGTTCGGTTGTCTGTGTCAGTTCGATTTCGGGTGAGCGAGGAAACATCGGTCAGACAAACTACGCAGCATCTAAGGCAGGTGCTATTGGTCTGACCAAATCTTTAGCTTTAGAGGGGGCACGGTACGGAGTGCGAGCCAATGCTGTGGCACCGGGATTTATCGAGACTGAGATGACTAGGGCGATCCCAGATAAAGTCAAAGAAAAGATTACCGCAGAGATTCCTTTCCGTCGCTTCGGTAAACCTGAAGAAGTTGCTTGGGCAGTCGCATTTTTGCTTTCACCAATAGCCAGTAGCTACGTTACTGGCACTGTTCTCCAAGTTAACGGTGCTCATAATACTTAGGTGAAAAAGTTTGCCTGAATACGTTGGTTGAAGAGCAGCAAATCAATCTGGGTGGTTTAATCACCTCTACTTCCCAACGTTAAGCTGTCGCACGCATAACTTGCATATTCTCAGCGGGCTGTCCGGTCCGCACCACAACAATTTTATTTAATTCAGCTATGCAAGTTAGAAAATTTTTAACTTACCACACCCAGATGGGATCAAGCATCATCTCTAACAAATTGCGGTAGCTCTAAAGATATCGCAGATATCACCATACATACAGCAGGATGATTTATGGTTAGAAATAACACCCTGTCGAAATACTTTATCCAGGGCAGGGCAATATCTAATATCATGTCCGTCAAATTACCCATAATAAAAAGTTTGTAATGCAATACAGTTCAGTTAAGGTTTTGATCCCCCCTGTCTCCAAAGATTGAATTCTACTAACTGAACCGTATTGGTTTGTAATGGGGACTTTAATCCCCAAGATCAGGACTAAAATCCCTACTACGAACATTTTTTAGGTTGATTAGCCGGACACGATATAAATGGCAATTTCTTTTTCTCTTCAGAAGCGAAAGATGAATACTTTATTTCCAGTTTCTCAACAAGCTCGCTTAGCTCTGAGGGTGATTGCTCTTGGTGATAGCCTTATTTATGGGTTTGGCGATCCAGTCGGTGGTGGTTGGGTAGAGCAACTGCGACGTCGGTGGATGTATTCCGACCATCCTGGTCATGCTCTTTACAATTTGGGCATTCGAGGAGATGGAGTGGCTCAGGTGTCCCAGCGATTAGAGCAAGAAGTTCGCCAACGGGGCGAACTGCGAAATAATTTTCCAGACTTGATCATTCTTTCTGTGGGAGTCAATGACTCAGCTCGTTTAGGACGGCGAAATGGACGCCAGTTTACTGAATTTGAGCAGTTTCAAACACAGCTAGCCAACTTGTTAGACAGAGCACAGCGGCTGTGTAATGTTCTGTTTGTGGGCATGGTGCCAGTAGATGAAAGCAAGATGCCCTTCCTGAACTGTTTTTATTTCAATCATGCCGACCAGTACCGCTATAAGGAAGCAACTAAGCTAGCTTGTGCAGCACGTCGGATTCCTTATCTGGATGTTTTTGACCTGTGGTTGGGAAGAGGTGAAAATTGGGTGCGATCGCATCTTTCCTCTGATGGTCTTCATCCCAATTTCCAGGGCTACCAAGCCTTGCTGCAAGATGTGCTGAATTGGGAACCGATCGCGCAACTAGGATAAAAGCTATTTTCGTTGCCTAACGATACTTTACTTTTGTCTAGATGCTGAGGCGTTGTCTTGATAATAGCGGGATCGCCTGTTCTGGGTTGCAAAAATATTTGGGGAGAGGGTGAAAAAATGGCAGAAAACACTAGAAATCGACGAGTGGCGATCGCCTGTCAAGGGGGTGGCACTCATACCGCTTTTACCGCCGGAGTCTTGAAAAGAATTCTGCAACAACCAGAACCACATTTTGACATAGTAGCTTTGAGCGGGACTTCTGGCGGTGCGATCTCTGCTCTGTTGACTTGGTACGGCCTATTATTAGGTAGCAAAGATATAGCAGTTGAATTATTGGATTCTTTTTGGCGAGATAATTCTGCGACTTCGTTGTGGGATATTTATCTCAACAACAATCTTGTCTGGTTATCGCGCTTGAACAGTATTTTTCCTCTGCCTGAAATTAGCCCCTATACCTATCCTGATTGGGGGCAGCAGCGCCTGAAACAACTGTTAGAAAAACACGTTAAATTTGAAAAAATCAAAGAATTGGTCAACGGATCAAGCCCTCTGTTCCTCGTGGAAGCAGTCAATGTTCTGAGCGGCCAATTTACAATTTTTAGGAATGCTGAAGTTACTGTAGAGGCAATTCTAGCTTCAGCTGCGATCCCAACTTTGTTTAGATCGGTACGAATTGGGCAGGGGTTATTTTGGGATGGGCTGTTTTCGCAAAATCCTCCCATACGGGAACTTCCAGATGTCAAACCTGATGAAATCTGGATCGTTCAGATTAACCCGTCAACCAGCAAGAATGAGCCAAAATCAATAGAAGCGATACGCGATCGGCGTGATGAACTCTCCGGCAATCTTTCCCTGGAGCAAGAAATCTATTTCATAGAAAAAATTAATGAACTACTGAAAAACGATCTCCTTGCAAATGGCAAATACCAGCATATTGAGGTGAAGCGCATTAGGATGCTTTGGGATTTGGATTACTCATCCAAGATAGATCGCAATCCTGGTTTTATCCAAGAACTGATCGCTTATGGTGAAACAGAGGCTGAAGCATTTTTGAGAAATGGGTCAAACAAGTAAAAAGTAAAAAGATAAAAGTAAAAAGAAATCTCCATAGATCAATCTAGGGGCTTGAAGCAAGGAAATCTTTATCTTTCTCCATCAATAAATTCACTCTCTTGTATCCTTTTGAGCTTAAGACAAAAAGAAATATTCTTCTTTTACCTTTTTACTTTTGACTTTTAACTTCAAAGAACGAATCTTGCAAAAATTTTTACTTTAGATTCAGGTACTTTTTTAAGTAGCGATCGGACGGCTATTTAAGTACTCTAATAGTAGTAACGAATACTTCAGCTTAACTGTCTTATTTTTATTAACTGAGTAAAAATTCTGCTTAACTGGCTTATCTGCCATTGAACAAAGCAAAAATTGATGAAATGCTGATAAATACTTACCTAAATACAAAGTGAGTCTTAATTGAAATAGACGCAAAGACCCTGTGACGTGGAGAGGGGTTTTCATTCATGTTGGCGATTCTGCCATGATGACTGTCTTGAAAATAGGGGAAAGGGATTGGGGATCGCGGAAGAGATTTTCATACCCTCGTTGTGGGTGAAAAGCCTGTGAGGGTCTGACTTGTAAACAAGGAGATAAACAATGGCTAATCTAACCGTTTGGAAATTCAACACCGCTGATGGTGCAGAACATGCTCTGCAAAAATTGACAGAATTACAGAAACAACATCTGATCGAAATTGTGGATGCAGCAGTTATTTCTTGGCCCAGAGGTCAGAAAAAGCCTAAAACCAAGCAAGCTACGAATTTATCAGGAATCGGTGCATTAGACGGTGCCTTCTGGGGATTGTTGTTTGGACTGATTTTTTTCATTCCCATTTTTGGTCTTGCTATAGGTGCAGCGACAGGAGCATTGGTTGGTCATTTCAGTGATTATGGTATCAACGATGACTTTATTAAAGAAGTTCGGGACAAAGTCACTGAAGGGACATCAGCTCTGTTCTTACTAAGTGGAAAAGCTACTCTTGACAAAGTCAGCGAAGCCTTTGCAGGGGAGCAATTAGAACTCATCCAATCGAATTTATCGAATGAACAAGAAGCTAAGTTGCAAGAGCATTTCAGCATAGCAGCGTAACCCATAAATGGTTAGCGATCGCACATTTAGAAATTCACACTGTGGTGTAGGTGGTTGCGATCGCCTACCAAGCATCGGCTAAATGAGGATGTGACAGGTAGAGGAATAGTTATTTTCATGAAAACCAAAATTGCGATCGCTTGTCAGGGAGGAGGTAGCCAAGCTGCTTTTGCGGCTGGCGTGTTTAAAGCCCTTTTTGAGAACAACATTCGAGACAAATTTGAGATTGTTAGTTTAAGCGGAACTTCAGGAGGTGCCATCTGTGCGGCTTTGATCTGGTACGCTCTGAAAAAAGGCGAGAATCCAGTTGAGCAGCGATTAATAGATTTCTGGAAGGATAATACGGCTCAAACTTATCAAGAGCGTGTGTTTAACGACTTTGCGATTACAAACCTAAGACTTGTCAGTAAGGGAATACTGCCACATTTCAATATCAGTCCTTCATCCTCACTATTTAAGTACTGGATGTCTTTTACAACCCAGGGTTTGCGGAGTCGATTTATCAATTTTCAGGAATTGCTAGAAACTCACATCAATTTCCAGGAATTAGCCTCTTGGGGAGCACAACCAGACCCTCCTATTCTTGTGTTAGGTGCGTGTAACATTCTCACCGGAAAATTGTGGAAGTTTAACTCATTTTACCAACCTATTAAACTCGAACATATCCTAGCTTCCTGTACGATTCCCAATCTTTTTCCAGCCGTTGAAATTGGCAAAGACGCTTATTGGGATGGCTTATATTCCGACAATCCACCTACAGATGAATTAATAAATCCCAACTCTGTTGGTGTTGCGAATATTCCCCAGGAAATCTGGGTAATTAAACTGAATCCGACACGCAGAAATACGATTCCGGTGGAAGTGGATGATATTTTAGATCGACGCAATGAACTGGAAGGAAATATTTCTTT
The DNA here is from genome assembly GCF_000517105.1 of Fischerella sp. PCC 9605. Lineage (GTDB taxonomy): Bacteria > Cyanobacteriota > Cyanobacteriia > Cyanobacteriales > Nostocaceae > PCC9605. The sequence continues at coordinate 2,135,887 of NZ_KI912148.1, forward strand.
ATTTCAAAACCTAAGACGTATCGAGATACTCAACAATCTATTGTTAAGGGGAGCATTTAAAGATGAGTTTCTAGAAGAGTTCTATATTAAAGAGCCCATCAAAATTCCTAGATCTTTTGTAGAACTAGAAGACAAACCTTACTATATTCCCTTTATCGAAATGTCCGATGACTTGCAAAACAGCCTTGACTATGAGACTAAACTCGATCGCAATCCCGAACACATCAAACAGCTCATCCAAGATGGCGAACAACAAGGAAAAAAGTTTTTAGAATCAAGATTGATCTAAAAATAGCTATCGTACGATGTCATTGGCAGCGTTATCCAATTTTGGATTTTGGATTGATCCCACGAATAAATCCGAGGGCTTGAGGATTTTGGATTTTGGATTGGCTCCACAGATAAATCACAACCCAATGGAAAAATAGAGCATCAGCAATGCTACCCAAATAATCCCTTCTGAATTATATGCATTGTTTAATAAACAATCAGTATTTTTAAATTGAATTTGTTATACATACACTTGTATCAAGTCCGGCTAATTGCTTACGATATGGTTGTTTTTGTTGGTAATTGGTAATTGGTTTTTCCATTACTTATTACCTATTACCGACCTTCACAGATATGATAAGTGTTCAAACGGACATGATATTACGTTATTTCCTAATTAGCGATCGCACTGTCTTTTAATGTGGGCGAGGTATATAGTTAAACCATCTCTGGAACTTCAAATCACCTCGAAAATTTCTGATTCCACAGATTAGGATATTCATTAACATATCAGCAGAGATAAATCCCATGAGACAGGAGCAGCAATCATTTCTTGAGAAGTGGTCTTCTCCAGCGAGTCTGTGCTTGACTCAATTTTTAGTGGCATATAACGTCAGCGTTGTTCCTGCCATCATGCCGCGTATTGTGCGAGATCTGGATTCGAGTGTGGGTTCTATTCAAGGGGCGTTGGTGCTGCTACCTCTAGTTAAAGCCTCCTTTGCCCCTACCTGTGAAAATCTGATCAAGCGATTTAGTCGCAAATCAGTCTTCATGGCAGGCTTGGGGCTATTTACTATCGGTGCGATCGCTACCTCTGTTAGTTCCAATATGGGATTTTTTATTGTTGCGTATTCGTTAATTACGGGATTGGGAGCTACGCCCTTAATCGGCTCACCACGGGATTTAATCGGCAGAATTTATCAGGAAAAAGCAGAAAAATATGCGTTGTTGGCGTTGATTGTATCCTCAATTATCGGCGGTTTGACAGGAGCGCTTCTCGGTGGGTGGATTGCCTCAAGATATGGCTGGCGCTGGTCGTTTTTACCCGCAATCTTACTAGTTCCAGTAATTTTTATACTGCTGCGAAGTATTCCCAGAACTCGCCAAACCTATACTGTACCCTTAGATTGGATTGGCGGACTATTATCATTTTTAGGATTTGGCTTGACTCTAGTGGGCGTCAGTTTAGCGGGTGAATATGGCTGGTGGGCTCCCAAGCAACCGTTTAAGATATTTGGTATTGTGATTCCGCCCTTTGCACTGTCGATAGTTCCAACTCTGATTGCGGCGGGTATAGTGTGTTTGGGGATGTTTGTAGCTTGGCAACGACGACAAGCTCGTCAGGGAAAAGCTTCATTGCTGCGGGCGGGATTGCTTCGCCATAAACCTTTTTTGCTGGGGCTATTTACAGCGACTCTGCACTACATGATTACGACAGGGATGCAGTTTAACCTCTACCAGTTTTTACCAGTAGTACTGAGACTCAATCCATACCAGACAGCCCTTGCCGTTTTACCTTTCTCGTTAGCCACTTTGGTTGTGGTTGTATACACAACATTCAAAATCGTTGGGCGGGTTCCATCGCAATTGTTGATTTATGCAGGATTGACGATATTTTGCGTTGGTGTTTGGCAACTGTATAATGCGATTAGCTTAAGTATGACTACCTTAAATTTGCTGCCTGCGTTAGTAATTATGGGAGCAGGTTCAGGCTTGTTTTTAGCACAAATTGGTATAACCACATTTTCGACAGTGACACGAGACAACATAGCTGAAGCTAGTGGTATATACGATCCATTTCAGGATTTAGGCCGTGCCTTAGGGCGGGCAATCTTGGGAACAGTTTTGATTGGGACTGCTTCAATTAAAATAGTCGATCAGGCGATCGCACAACTCGGGCAAACAGTCAGTCCAGAACAGAGACAAAAAGCGATCGCGACATTGGAACGGGTTGTTCAAACTTATAGCCGCGAAGAGCGAAAAGAATTTATTAACAATTTGCCTACAGTAATTCAACCCTCTCTCGATACAATTCTCAATACATCTGCGGTGGAAGCGATGCGAACTGCCGTATTGCTCGGTCTTGTGTTTAGTCTGGCTTGCTTATTTTTGGCATTCTTTCTACCCAAGCAATCCTCAAGGAGAACTGATTGACACTCCCCTGCCTGAGTAAGTTTTGCTTCGCTCACTTACTCCCAAAGGCAGGGGATTCTTGGCTCAACGTCAAGCTTCGGCATGAGGAAGAAGAAGCATCCAAATCTCCGCTGAAAGATGGGAATAGGGAAGTTTAGAAATAGGGATATAGATTCACAAAATCATTAATTGGGTAAATTGAGGGATTTGAATCTAAAATGTTGTCTTTAGGTGAGTCAAACTCAAGGCATTCGTTGGCAGTTTTCCCTTCCAGGTTACAAGCAATCCGATCAAAAGCAATGGCCGCTGCCGAATTATTTTCCACTAATACTAAAGGTTCGCCACGATTAGTGGAAACAATAACGCGCTCATCTTCAGGAATCGCACCGAGTAACCCAATTGCTAAAAGTTCTTGAACATCTTCTACTGACATCATATTAAAATCCCGTACCATCCCAGGTCTGATACGGTTAATGATTAACTGAATAGGCTCGATACCTTTGGCATCTATCAATCTGATTACACGATCGGCATCACGTACTGAAGAAATTTCGGGTGTGGTAACAACTATCGCTTCAGTGGCAGCAGCGATCGCATTCTGAAATCCCATGTCAATACCAGCTGGGCTATCTACTAGTACGTATTGATACTTTTGTGCCAAATCGTTTAGCAGTGATTTTATTTGCTCTGGATTTACTGATTCTTTGGTACGTTTTTGTGATGCTGGTAGAAGTACTAAACCTGGTTGTCTCTTATCTTTCACCAAAGCTTGTTCTAAACGACACTCTCCAGCTAGAACATCGGATAGTGTATAGACTATGCGTTTTTCTAGTCCTAGCAGCAAATCCAAATTTCTCAATTCTAAATCAGCATCAACTAATGCTACCTGATAACCCATATTGGCTAAAGCCATACCCAGATTCGCTGTAACTGTGGTTTTACCCACGCCGCCTTTGCCGGAGGTAATAACTATAATGCGAGTCATGATAGAAACGTGCTCGATTTAGGGACATAGGGCTAGCACCCCTAATTTCTCTCTACCGAGAACTAAACAACCAACCGGAGTGATGTTACCGATCTGTAAAACTCTGTAAAAAAAGCTAAAAGCTATATCTAATACCATTTTGGATTTTGGATTGAGAAACCCTCTGGGGAGTAAGGGTTATGTAAATCCATCTGCTGCGATCGTTTTTTAAATTGGTATAAAGAAATTGGAGACTTGACACAGTTTTTACTTATGTATTATAGTGTATTACATAAAGACTAGGTAAGGCACGACTCAATTCATTCGCTGGTGACAAATCAGATTGCGTGCCCTAATAGTTCAGCGCCTACATAGATGAGCTAATTTGAGGTGTAGCTGTGTTTGCGTAAAATCGTAGCGTTTTTAAACGCAAAGGGACGCAAAGTCAGCGCACCAGGTAGCAGAGTTTTTTTAAGGAAATTCGCTACGAATTAATGAAATGCTGTGCTTATTGTAAAACTCGGGTAGTACGAGAGGAAATGTACTGTTGTTCAGAAGCGGCGGGCGAAAAGCGAGGAAAGCACAAAGAACCTGGGAGGTTGGCTTAAAAGTAGTTATCCTTGAAAAAGTTTATTGTAATACCATTTCACAAAATTATTGATACAAATCCTCTCCCTTATCTTCCTTGTCCTCCTTGTCTCCCTGGTCGCCAAATGTATCAGACTGATAGTGAAACGGTATAACTCACTACTGGAGTTCCTTTCAATTGGCGGACGCTTTGTTGTGGCGACTTGCACGCAAGTGGTTGATAGTACTGGAAAAATCTATTATAAATGCGTACATCTGCCGAGCTTAACTCCATTAACGCTGCACTATAGAAAATATGGAATTTGACTATTTTAGATACAACGAAGGCTCTCCTGCAAATAACAATCGTCAAGGTTTACTTGCCAGTGGTTGGCGTCCTTTTCATCGGGAATTTGACTGGGAGTTTTTATGGCAATTGATGTGCAACGATACGCGGGAGTTAACCCAAAAAAGTTTTAATTTAGCAAGTAGCATAGCAGAAACTTTGGGACGCAATAATTATGCTTGGTGGGCAAATTTATTGAATATTGCCTCGGAAAATACGCGCTATGAAGTTGAAAAATTTTGGAATTACATCACACCAGATCCACTTACACCTGATTATCGCTACAAAGATGTTTTAAGTACAGATACACCTATAGTTCAGTTTGTCAGTCGTAGCAGCATTCCTATTGATTATGTTCTCAACCGTCTGCAAGAAATTACTGTCATGCGAGTTTTACAATTATTGGGATGTCCTGATATTATTACCCAATACTATTTAGAACGAGATTTTTATTTTCCGGTTGATAAATTTGTGAGTTGGGAACGCTTAGATGTTGTCAACACTGTCTATGCTTACTGGTCTAAAGATGATATCTGGTTGCAAATTGATCCCTATGAAAGAGGTCGAAGACATTATACTTTAATGGCAAAAAATCTATCTCCATTAATTAACAAAGCGACTTATGATTTAGCAATCATGCTGAGTGGATATCAAAGCCGCGTTGGTAAGGTTCACAGCCTATTTTCCATTCGGAGTTTTCCGACAGATATACAAAGCTTTACTGATGTAGTGCAGCAGGCGGTTCTCAATCAACATCAATTAGCGATTTTGGTACATGGCAAACCAGGAACTGGTAAAACAGCATGGACACAAGCAGTAGCAAAAGAAATTCTTGTGCCACTTGGATATGTGATTTTTATTTTGGATCATGATGCGATCGCCAATTTTGTACCGCCTACATATCTAGAACGCATTTGTATTATTATTAACGAGGCAGATAACTTAGCACAAGACCGTGCCAGTGAGGTAGCGCAATACAATAATAAAACCGAACATATTTTGGGTTTGCTAGATGGAACTTTGTACCAGAGTGTGATTGATGACTCTGGTATTCACATGCAGCAGCGATTGGTTGTGTTAATGACTTGCAACACCACAGAGAGATTAGATCCAGCAATGTTACGCAAGGGCAGGATTGATTTAATATATGAATTTACTCATTTATTTGTGTAAATAAAGCATGCGAAACAAAAAATCCTGTGGTGTAATTGTCATGCGATCGCAACCACAGATGAGTTTTTTACTTCTGTTGAAAACTCACTGTTATGACTTACCCAAAGGTCAAATTGAAACAGGCGAAGATGAAATTAGTTGTGCTTTACGCGAATTATTTGAGGAAACTCAAATTACAGACCATGATATTGAGTTAGATCAAGATTTTCAGTTTACTGTTACTTATCTAGCTAACAACAAGAAATCGAAACGTGAAAAAACAGAGAAAACAGTTGTGATATTTTTGGCATGGCTGAAGAACGAAGTTACTATCAAAACCAGCGAACACAGAGGCTACATGTGGGTAGAATGGAATCCACCACATACCATTCAAGAAAAAACCATTGATCCTCTGTTAAAAGAATTAGAAAGTTATCTCTCTTAGCATTTAAAAATTCTGGAATTAAACCCAAAAATTTTGTAGATAATCGCCAATTGGTTGCATTCCCATCCAATCACCAGCAACAAAAAATCAAGAGATTGCGATGAAACTCCAACGCTTTGAAAATGCAAGTCTATTTTATAACAGAGTGAAAGATTACTTGCTGAGCCAAGAAGCAATGCATAATCTACTGTTAGGGATTGCAGATACCTTGATTCATCACCCACATAGGTATAAATCTCAACCTTATCTAGCAACTGTGGAGGTAGACAGAGAGATTGTTGCAGTGGCAATGAGAACACCGCCTTACGATTTAGTATTGTCGCAAATCAAAGATTTGGGTGCAGTAGAGGTTATTGCTAAAGACTTACATTCATTTTCAGAAACAATATTAGGAGTTAATGCTCCTACCGTTGAGGCAAAAGCTTTTGCACAGGCA